>JASLDK010000301.1 GCA_030145945.1 Nocardioides sp. | reverse complement strand
CGTCAGCGGAACAGGGAGGTGGGAATGCTCAGATGCGGCCGAGTCCTGATCCTGGCGGCCGGACCGAGTCTGCGTGGACTACGGTGGCATTCACAGTCATCTAGGCTGGGTCAACTGAAGACTGGCTGGTGCACCCCTGGGGTGCGCGGACCCGAGGTAACGGGAGGGAACCGGGGGCAACGGTCCCCCGGTTTCACGCTCAGGACGGCGGTTCCCGCTTGGTTGCGCGTGGTGGTCCTACGGTTCAACTCCCCCCTCGCGCACGTGAATCAGGCCCCAGGATCTCCTGGGGCCTGATTGGTTTTTCCGCGCCTCGCTCAGTAGGTGGTGCGACGCTCCACGACCGTGTCGGTGGGCTCGCGGCGGCGCCACGGCGGGGCGTACATGAGGGAGACCGCGATCGCGATGATCCCGGCGACGATCAGGATGGTGCCGAGGGCGCCGTCGTTGATGAACTGCAGGTCGACGGTGATCACGTCGAGCGCGAGCACCAGTCCGAGGACCAGCAGGACGATTCCAAGTCCGATGTACATCTCTTCCTCCGTGGCTTTCAGGTCAGGGCCATGACCAACGCGGCAGCGATGGCAAGGATGGCGAGGATCAGGACGAGGCCTGACGTCTCGTCGGCTTCGCCAGTCTCGGGATGGTGCTGCTGGACAGTCATTTCCGCTTCCCCCTTGGTCTCCGGCTCAGCGCCGCTTGAAGGCTGAAGTACCCGGCGACTCCTCGTGTATTCGGAGGCTTTACCTCCGTCGCTGGCTGTGCGCCGCGCAGCACCAGGAGCTCACCGGAGGCGCCTACGCGACCAGTTTCGCGATGGGCACCCTCGTGCGCTACGGCGCGGTCCTGCACGAGCAGGTCGGCCCGCTCCTGTTCGGTAGCAGCGACGTTGCCGGACTGGGCTACCAGCACTTCGACGGGGCGATCCGGGTCGGCACCCGGCTCGCGGAGCGGGTGCTCGCCGGGCGCTGAACGTCAGGTCAGCGCCAGTCGGTTGAGCACGGTCCGGCAACGCTCGCCGATGTGTCCGGGGCCGCTGGACATGCGTCGCCACAGCGTGGCGCCGAGCCCCTTCTCGACGTCATCGATCGCCGGACTGTCGTAGGCGTCGCGGAAGGCATCGGGGATGCGTTCGGCGAGATGCTTGACCCGGGAACGACGCTCGTCGGGGTCTAGCCGCATCTCGGCAGCGTGCAACTGCCAGGTCTTGGCGTAGGCCTCGCCGAACCGGCGGACACCGCCGACCGCGAAGGCGGAGGTCGTCGCCGCGTCGCGTCCGTCGTACGGCGCCCCAGTCGCGACGTCGTACAAGGGGGCGAGGCGGGCTTGCTGTTGGGTCAGGAGCAGCGCGAAGTTCTTGGCGTGGCCGTCGGGGCACTCGGCCAGGAAGTTGAAGAGCAAGGCGTCCGAGAAGCGGATGACGTCGGCCTCCGGTCGTGTGGAGGTACGCCGCAACAGGGCTGCCACTGCGGCGGCGGTGGGGCCTCCGTCCCGCTCGTACTTGAGGGTGGGCATGACGCCGAGCGCCTGGCACAGGTCGACCTGGTGGATCCGGGTCCAACGATCGCGGTCATCTGCACCGGTGGCCTGGTGGACGCGGTCGAAGCGTTCGACGACCAGCGCCGGTTCGTCGTCGTACATCTGAAGATCGACGGTCGCCGTGGTCAGACCGAGGGCCCGTGAAACCCGCATCGTCGCGAACTCGACGGCGGCCTGGTGGAACATGCGGGCGATGCCGGGCTTGACGATGTGGGTGGTCGGCGCCGATCCCTGCGCCTCACACCACCGGTCATCGACGAACGCCAATGCGAACTTCGACTGTGCTCCCCCCAGCGACCACGCCTCGTCCGGCAGCGTCCAGGACACGTCGGCGGCGCCCCGGCGCAGCTCCCTGAGACGTTCGGCGATGTCGCCGTCGGTCAGCGGTTCGTAGGAACCCTCCGTTGCTGCGAGGCGGTGCTCCTCCCCTTCGGGGACGAACTGGACGGCGCCGGCACAGTCCAGGCCCATGTGGGCGAGCAGGTCGACCGGATGGTCGGGTACGTCGAACTGGTTGGCCCATCGCGTTCGCACTCCTTGCGTGTCAGGCAGCAGCCCGGCGAGGTAGGCGTGCACGGCGGCACCGCGATGCGGTCGCTGTTGGAGGGGGAGCGCAGGGGTGAATGGCGCGATGGCATCGGGGCGATAGGTGAGAGCGATCTCGTCGTCGCGATGGGTCCGTCCCCGAGCCACCGTCGCGACCGGGACGCCGTGGAGCGCGGCGGTCAGCCGTGGCGCGGAGGTCGCGGTCACGTGGTGGCCCCGTCCGGCTCGTCCAGCCGAGCGAGAAGGGCGTCTATGTCGATGCCGGACCAACCATCTCCGGTGCCCCGCTCGACGACGACGTCCGTGTCGGGGAACGCGAAGTCCGGGCGGGTGCGTGGGGTCAGGGTCAGATGAAGGCCGAGCGTGTCCAGGAGCCGGAAGACCCTGACCGGTTCGGCATTGGGCAGCCCGGCCTCGAAGCGCACGAGCCAGCCGCGGGAGACGCCGGCACGTTCGGCGAGCGCGGCTTGGGTGAGACCCGCCCGGGTGCGGGCGTCGCGCACGGCAGGACCCAGCGCGGCCCAGTTGCCGATGTGTCGTGTCTGCTCGCGCTCCATGAATGTCATCGTACGGTGACATCGGATGAATGTCATGGTTCGATGACATTCGGGAAATGCCATCGTACGGTGACATGGCTCCTCATTTCACGCTCAAGTGCTCCGGTACGACGGACGCCAGCGCCTCGCGGCAGGCCCGGATCGCCGGCGTACCAGCGATGGCGGTGCGGGTGGCGGTGAACACGGACCGGCGGCGGGGGTCGACCTCGACGACGCGCAGGTCGGGGCGACGGCGTACCCGCATCAGGTCCGGAAGGATGGCGACGGCGTTGCCGCTCTCGATCAGCGCGATCTGGGCCTCGAGGTCGTCGGTCTCGAAGCGGACGTCCGGTTCGAAGCCGGCTTGTCGACACAGTTGCTCGGCCCAGTGGCGTGACGCGGTGCCTGCGGGCTCCATCGTCCACGGGAGGTCGGCGGCATCGGTGACCGAGCGCACCGACGCCCACGGGGACCCGTTCGGGGGGACGGCCAGGCGCAGGAGATCTGTGGTGAGCGGGACGCGGTCGAGGTCGGGGTACAGACGCGCGGCGTGGCCGGGGTATTCCTCGGCGACGACGAGGTCGAACTCACGCATCCACGTCTCGTAGAGCGCCTGTTCGGGCTCGCGTTGTGACATCGTCACGCGCAGCCGGGGGTGGCGGGCGGCGAGTTCGGTCAGCATCTGCGGCATGAAGGCCGACGCGGCCGACTGGAAGACCGCGACCCGCACGGTGCCCGACGCCCGGTGGTCCTGGTTGATGACGGTGGACGCGACCTCGGACGCGGCGAGCTCCAGACGCTGGAGGATGACGGCGGTGTGGTCCACCAGGATCTCTGCGGCAGGCGTGAGCCGGACGCGTCGGCCCGCCTTCTCCAGGAGGGGTACGCCGACCTCGCGCTCGAGCTGCGTGAGCGCCTGGGACACCGACGAGGGGCTCTGGTGCAACGCCTCGGCGACCTCGGCGAGCGTGCCGCGCAGGCTCAGCTCGTGCAGCAGCCGCAGGCGGCGTACGTCGAGGAGGTCCGGGCGTAGATTCATCACTGAATCTTACGGGTTAGCGTCAGAATTCATCGCTTTATCCCAAGGGTGGTCCGGGGTCACGATGAGCGCATGACCACCGTGCATACCGACGAGTCCGTGCTGGCCGACGTCGAGGCCCTCGTGCGGCAGTGGCTCGACGAGGCGGCCACCCAACCGGTCGCGCCCGCCGCGCGCCGGCTGGCCGACGTGCTGCGCGACCCCGCCGGCCTCGACTTCACCGTCGGCTTCGTCGACCGGGTGATCCGGCCCGAGGACATGGCGGTCGCCGCCGCCAACCTGCGCCAACTCGCCCGCACCGCACCGGGCTTCCTGCCCTGGCACCTGCGGCTGCTGGTCAAGCTCGGCGCCCTGCTCTCGGTCGTCGCGCCCGGGATCGTCATCCCGATCGCCCGCCGTGCCCTGCGCCAGATGGTCGGGCACCTGCTCGTCGACGCGACCGACGCCCGCCTGGGTCGCTCCATCGCCCGGATCCGCGAACGCGGGGTCGACCTCAACATCAACCTGCTCGGCGAGGCCGTGCTCGGCGAGGCCGAGGCCGCCCGCCGGCTCGAGGGGACCCAGCGGCTGCTCGCGCGGCCCGACGTCGACTACGTGTCGATCAAGGTGTCGGCGACGGTCCCGCCGCACAACCCGTGGGCCTTCGACGAGGCCGTCGACCACATCGAGCAGAGCCTGCTGCCGCTGTTCACCCTTGCTGCGCACGCACCCACGCCGAAGTTCATCAACCTCGACATGGAGGAATACCGCGACCTCGAGCTCACCATCGCTGTGTTCACCCGCCTCCTCGACCGGCCCGAGCTGGAGAAGCTCGAGGCCGGGGTCGTGCTGCAGGCCTATCTCCCGGACGCGCTGTCGGCGATGATCCGCCTGCAGGAGTGGGCTGCTGCCCGTCGTACCCGTGGCGGAGCGGGGATCAAGGTCCGCCTGGTCAAGGGCGCCAACCTGCCCATGGAGCACGTCGAGGCATCCCTGCACGGCTGGCCGGTCGCGACCTGGTCGACCAAGCAGGAGTCGGACACCAACTACAAGCGGGTCCTCGACTATGCGCTGCGTCCCGAGCACGTCGCCAACGTGCGCCTCGGCGTCGCTGGTCACAACCTCTTCGACATCGCCTTCGCCTGGATCCTCGCGGGTCGCCGAGGGGTCCGCGACCGCATCGAGTTCGAGATGCTCCTGGGCATGGCCGAGGGCCAGGCCGAGGCCGTACGACGCACAGTCGGCGGGCTGTTGCTCTACGTGCCCGTCGTGCACCCCAAGGACTTCGACGTCGCGATCGCCTATCTCGTACGCCGGCTCGAGGAGGGCGCGAGCCAGGACAACTTCATGTCCGCGGTCTTCGACCTGCACGACGACCAGCGCCTCTACGACCGTGAGAAGCAGCGCTTCTCCGCGTCCCTCGCCGATCTCGACGACACCGTCCCGCCGTCGAATCGCCGACAGGACCGGGCTTCTGACGACCCCTTCACCGTCGTCGGACAACCGGCCACCTTCGCGAACACCCCCGACACCGACCCTGCCCTGCCGGGCAATCGTGCGTGGGGCCGCGCGATCACCGAACGGATCGCGACGACGGCGCTCGGCGCCGACCTCGTTGCCGAGCACACCGTCGAGGACGTCGACGTGCTGGATGGCGTGATCGCGCAGGCGGTGGCTGCAGGCGCGGGCTGGGCCGAGAGGACCGGCGCCGAGCGTGCCGGCGTACTGCGTCGCGCGGCCGGCGCCCTCGAGGCGGCACGCGCCGAACTCCTCGAGGTGATGGCCGCCGAGTGCGGCAAGACCCTCGACCAGGGCGATCCGGAGGTCTCCGAGGCGATCGACTTCGCCAACTACTACGCCTCGCTCGCCGAAGAGCTCGACCTGATCGACGGCGCAGCGCACCGGCCGGTCGGTCTCACCGTCGTCACCCCGCCCTGGAACTTCCCGGTCGCGATCCCCGCAGGTTCGGTGCTCTCGGCCCTCGCCGCAGGCAGTCCGGTCATCGTCAAGCCGGCCATCCAGGCGCAGCGCTCGGGGTCGGTCATGGTCCGCGCTCTGTGGGACGCAGGCGTCCCGCGCGACGTGCTGCACCTGGTCCACGTCGAGGAGAACGACCTCGGCCGCCACCTCGTCGCCGACCCCCGCGTCGACCGACTGATCCTCACCGGCGCCTTCGAGACCGCCTCACTGTTCCGCAGCTTCCGGCCCGATCTGTCGCTGCTCGCGGAGACCAGCGGCAAGAACGCGCTCGTGGTCACGCCGCACGCCGACCTCGATCTCGCGGTCAAGGACCTCGTCACCTCGGCCTTCGGGCATGCCGGCCAGAAGTGCTCGGCCGCCTCGCTGGGCATCCTGGTCGGCTCGGTCGCCACGTCCCGACGCTTCCTCACCCAACTCGTCGACGCCGTCTCCTCCCTCAAGGTCGGCTACCCGAGCGACCCGACCGTCCAGATGGGACCGGTCATCGAGCCCGCACACGGCAAGCTGCTGCGTGCGCTGACCGACCTCGCGCCCGGCGAGAGCTGGCTCGTCGAGCCACGTCGACTCGATGACACCGGCCGACTCTGGTCGCCGGGCGTGAAGACCGGCGTACGACGGGGCTCGGAGTTCCACCTCACCGAGTACTTCGGCCCGGTGCTCGGCCTGGTCGCGGCCGACGACCTCGATGAGGCGATCGCGATCCAGAACCAGGTCGACTACGGACTCACCGCCGGTCTGCACTCGCTCGACCGCGCCGAGATCGAGACCTGGATCGACCGTGTCGAGGCTGGCAACGCCTACGTCAACCGCACCACCGTCGGCGCGATCGTGCGTCGCCAGCCCTTCGGGGGATGGAAGAAGTCCGCCGTCGGTGCCGGCACGAAGGCCGGCGGACCGAGCTATCTGATCGGTCTGAGTGACTGGTCGTCTGCTCCCGCCACCGCGTCCGCTTCTTTGGGTACGACGGCCCGCCGCATCCTCGCCGCCGCGCCCGGCTTGACCCTGACGGATGACCGGATCGCCTTCCTGGAGCGGGCTCTCGGCTCCGACGCCCTCGCCTGGCAGTCGCTCGGCACCCCCACCGACGTCTCCGGCCTGATGGCCGAGAAGAACGTGCTGCGCCACCTCCCCGTCCCGGTCACCGTCCGCGACGAGCTCGGCGACACCGCTTCGCTGCTGCGGATCGTCGGTGCCGGGTTGCTGGTCGGCTCGACCGTCACCGTCTCGACGCCGGTGCTCCTGCCTGCAGATGTGGCGAAGGTCGTGGCGGAGCTGGGAGTTGAGGTCCGCATCGAGGACGACGCTGCGTGGCGCTCGGCCCTGCAGGGAGACCCGCCGGCGAGGGTCCGGCTGCTCGGCGGCAGCCGGACTGCCTTCGCCGAGGCGAGCGACGGCCGCGCTGACGTCGCCCTCTACGCCCAGCCGGTCCTCGAGGCCGGACGGATCGAGTTGCTGACCTTCCTGCGCGAGCAGGCCGTTGCCGTCACCGCCCACCGGTTCGGGTCGCCGACGGCGCTGGTGGAGGGCCTCTTCGGCTGAGCTTCGAGGTGCCTCGGGATACTCGCTCCATGAACCCGGTCGCCATCGCCGAGCCCCTCCAGTCCCGCTGGAGCCCCAGCATCTTCGACGCGGAGCACACCCTGAGCAGCGAGGAGATCACCCGTCTCCTGGAGGCGGCGCAGTGGGCACCGAGCGCGGGGAATCGCCAGCCTTGGCGCTATCTCGTGGCCGTACGGGGGAGCGCGACCCACGACGCCTTCGTGCCGCACCTCTCCCGGGGCAACTCGGGTTGGGTGCCGCGGGCCTCCGTCGTCCTCATCTCGGTCGCGGTGCTCGCCGAGGAGGGAGCGGAGCCCGGCGACGTGACCTACCCGGCGCACGACGTCGGCCAGGCCACCGCCCACCTCACCCTGCAGGCACGCGCGATGGGCCTGCACGCCCACCAGTTCGCGGGATTCGACCATGATGCCGTGGCCGAGGCTCTCGGCGTACCGCCGCACGCCAAGGTCATCGCGGCGGTCGCCGTCGGCGTACGCGGCAATCCGGCGGAGGTCTCCGAGCGCGATGCCGAGCGCGAGCACAAGGAGCGGAACCGTCGGCCGCTCACGGAGACCGCGTTCACTCGGTGGGGCGAGGCGTGGGCCGGGCTGGCTCCGTCCGGTCCGACCGTCGCTGACCCTGCCAGTGCCACACTTGCGGAATGACTTCTCTCCACGACTTCTCGGCGACCGCCATCGACGGCACCGACGTCGACCTCTCGTCGTACGACGGCTCGGTGGTGCTCGTCGTCAACACCGCCTCCAAGTGCGGGTTCACGCCGCAATATGAAGGCCTGCAGGCACTCCAGGACCAGTACGCCGACCGCGGTTTCACCGTGCTCGGCTTCCCGTGCGACCAGTTCGCGCACCAGGAGCCCGGCAGCGAGGACGAGATCGCGGCGTTCTGCCAGAAGAACTACGGCGTCGACTTCCCGATGTTCGCCAAGATCGACGTCAACGGCAAGGACGCGCACCCGCTCTACCAGTGGCTCAAGAAGGAGCAGGGCGGCCTGCTGGGTGGGGCGATCAAGTGGAACTTCGCGAAGTTCCTGGTCGGCAAGGACGGTCAGGTCATCGACCGCTACGCGCCCACGACCGTCCCCGCGAAGATCGCCGGTGACATCGAGAAGGCGCTCGCCTGATTGCCGACCCGGCAGAAACTGGCTCAAGATTCACGCCGACCCGGCAGAAATTCTCGGCAAATAGCGCTCGACCCGGCAGAAAGTTTCTGCCGGGTCGGCGCCAATTTCTGGCCAGTTCGTGCCGGGTCGATCAGACCCCGACCAGCTCCTTGTCCTCGACATGCACCGGCGCGGAGTCGCGCTGCAGCGACTCACCCTCGACGTCGACGTTCGGCAGGATCCGGTCGAGCCACGCCGGCAGCCACCAGGCCTTCTCGCCGAGCAGGTAGAGCACCGACGGGATGAGCACCATCCGTACGACGAACGCGTCGAACACGATCGAGACGGCGAGTGCGAAGCCCATCGACTTCACGACAGCAGTGTCCTCGAGGATGAAGCCGGAGAACACCGCGATCATGATCGACGCCGCCGCGGTGACCACGCGGGCGCTGTTGCGGAAGCCGTCGATGACTGCCTCGTGGGTGGGCAGGCCGTGGACGTGGGCCTCGCGCATCCGGGTGACCAGGAAGACCTGGTAGTCCATCGCGAGACCGAACACCACACCGATCAGGAAGATCGGCATGAAGCTCACGATCGGCTGGCCCTCGAACAGTCCGAAGGCTCCTTCCTGGAAGACCGCGACGGTCGCACCCAGCGTCGCCAGCACCGAGAGCAGGAAGCCCAGGGTGGCGGTCAACGGGATCAGGATCGAGCGGAACACCAGCACCAGCAGCACGAACGCCAGGCCGATGACGACCGCGAGGTAGATCGGCAGTGCGCCGTTGAGCCGGTCGGAGACATCAGTGGTGATGGCAGTGAGCCCGGTGACGCCGACGACCGTGTCGGTCTTCGTCTCGATGCCGGCCTGTCCGTCGCGCAGAGCCTGCAGCAGATCGAGGGTCGCGGGCTTGTCCGGTCCTGAGGACGGGACGATCTGGATCATCGCACCGGTGCCGGTCCCGACAGGGGCACCGTCCTCGCCCCGTTGAGCGTTGGTGGCGACCAGGTCGGCGCTCTTGACGTCGTCCTGGTTCGCGGCCCACGCGACGACCTCGTCGAAGGCGGCCTGGCGCTGGTCGTCGTCGGCGATCTTGCGTCCGTCGACCACGGCGAGCAGCGGGCCCTCACGGCCGGGACCGAACGCCTCGGTCATCAGGTCCGACGCCTTGCGCTGCGTGGTGTCGGTCGGCGAGGTGCTGTCGGTGGGGAAGGCGAGGTACATCTGTGAGATCGGAGCGGCCAGCGCCCCCAGCAGTACGACGACACCCAGGGTCCACGCGACGGGGGCCTTCGCGAGCAGCTGTGCCCAG
>JASLDK010000297.1 GCA_030145945.1 Nocardioides sp. | reverse complement strand
CCCCGTCGACCTCGTCGCCGGGGTCGACGAGGTCGACGGGGGCGACGGGGTCGGCGGGGACCGGCGGCGAGCAACCTGCCAGTCCTACTACACGGTCCTGCAGGCGGTCGACGGCTTCGGCCTCCAGGTCGTCGCCGCCGGTCGCTACCGCGACGAGTTCGAGTACGTCGACGGCGCCTGGCGCTTCAGCTTCCGCGACTACTCGCTCCTCGATCTCCGCGGCGACCTGAGCCAGCATCTCCTTCCGGGGACGTGATCGGGCCGGCCGCCGCGTGTCGGTGGATCGAGGCTCAACCGAGGGCGATCTCGGCCATCTCCTCGAGCATCGCGCGGACGTCGTTGCGGCGGTAGCCCAGCAGCGCGACGACCTCCGGGTCCGGCTCGCAGGAGACCATGGTGCCGCGGCCGGCGACGATCATGGAGTCCGGCATGTAGGGGTGCGGTTGGTCGCGGGTCTCCAGCGTGCGTCCGCCGCCGCTGAGGTCCCAGATCATCTGGAAGTACTCGGTGAAGGTGAGGTTCTCGTCCGCGACGAGGTACGCCGCGCCGGGCTCGGCGTGCTCGAGCGCACCGCCGACCGCCTCGGCGAGCGAGCGGACCGACATGTAGTTGGCGCCGCCGGCAGGGGCGAAGTCGGGCACCTTGTCCCTCTTCTCGCCGCGTCCCCAGGCCAGCATGTTGGCGAAGGCCCGGGTGCTGCGACCGGGGATCATCCCCACGATCGGCGGCGGGTTCAGCGTCGAGACGTTGAAGGAAGCCGTGGCCAGCTCGCGGGACCGCTCGTCGGCGAGCATGCGGGCGCGGACATAGGGGGACGTGTCGGCCAGGTCCGGTCGTACGACGTGGTAGTAGCTGCCGATCTGCACGGCGCGGGAGACTCCGGCTTCCCTCGCGCGTGCCATGAAGGCAGGGACGCCTTCTGACTGGTATTTCGCCCAGAACTCCTCCTCGGCGCCCTCCGGCCCGACGTGTCGCACGTCCAGACCCGCGGCGAAGACGACCGCGTCGAAGGCGGCGAGCTCCTCCGGCGTGAAACCGCCCTCGGCATAGTCGCCGAGGAGGACGGGGAGGTCCCCGACGAGGGATGCCCCCTCCGGCGTACGCCGAGCGCCGACGGTCACGTCGTGGCCGTGCTCGAGCAGGTACGACGCGACGTGGCCACCGATCATGCCGGTGCCACCGACGACGAGTGTCTTCATGGTTCCCTCCGAGGTTGAGCGCTGCGGGCGGCGTGACCGCCTCCCGGTGCACAGGTTTCTTCCGGTTTCCTGCGACCGGGAATGACGGTATGCCCTTTCCCAAGCAAGTGCTAGGTTGGCCGCCCATTGAACGGGAACCGAGCGGGGATGCACCCCGTCGACAAGGAACGAGGTGGAGGGGCCCATGACTCGAGTGAGCATCGTCAGCGGCGGCGCGCTGGGCATCGGAGGAGCGACGTCGCGACGCCTTGCCGCACGCGGAGACCTGGTCGTGCTCAACGACATCGACGCCGACGCGGCCCGTGCCACGAGCAAGGAGATCACCGACTCCGGAGGTCGCTGCGTCGTGGTGGCCGGCGACATCGTCGAGGAGGACACCGTCGCGCGGGTCGTTGCCACCGCCCTCGAGGTGGGCGGACAGATCGACGTCCTCGTCAACAACGTCGGCGACTTCCGTCCCGCGTCCAAGGACTTCCTGCGCAGCACGCCGCAACAGTGGACGCGCCTGCACGAGCTCAACCTGCTCCACGTCCTGCACCTCACCCATGCGGTCCTCCCCCACATGATCGAGCGCGGGCAGGGCGGCGCGGTCGTCAACAACTCGACCGTCGAGGCGTTCCGCGGCATCCCCGGCCACACCGTCTACTCGGCGTACAACGCCGGCGTCTCGGCCTTCACCAAGAGCCTGGCCGTCGAGATGGGCCGCCATCGCATCCGCGTCAACGCGATCGCCCCCGACCTCGCCGACAGCCAGCAGACCCCGGCGGCGGCGATGCTCAACGGCAAGGACCCCGCCCTCATCCCGACCTGGGTGCCCATCGGTCGGTTCGGGCACGTCGACGAGTACGCCGCCGTGATCGAGTTCCTCGCCGACGACGCAGCCTCCTACATCACCGGCCACACCGTCCCCGTCGACGGCGGCACGCTCGCTGCGTCAGGCTGGTACAGCCGCGTCGACGGGAAGGGTTGGACGAACTTCCCGACCCACGCGTGACCTCGATGGCGAGCGGCCGGCAGCAGAACAGGACGTCACCGCGGTACGCCGTCCGCACCACGGCGGGCGTTGCGTCGACTGCCGTTGATCCGGTCGTTGAAGCGGTCGACGGCCCAGATCGTCCGCAGGCCCGCGCGGCCCATCATCATCGGTCGCGGAAACCGCGGCTCGTCGTGCCACAGGGTCTGCAGGTCCTCGGGCAGCTCGCCGTCGACGATCGCGTCGGCGATCAAGGTGCCGACGTACGGCGCCTGCGCGAGACCGTGGCCGTTGCAGGCGATCGAGTAGTGGACGTTGTCGCCCACCCGGCCAGCCACCGGCAGCCACGATGAGGTGATCGCAATCCAGCCGCCCCAGGCCCGGTCGACCGCCACGTCGGCGAGCGAGGGGAACCGCATCGCGAAGGCTCCTGCCAACTCCTCGACGAGGTCACGGTCCGGCACCTTCTCCGGCAGCGGGTACGACGTTCCGCGCTCGAGGCGACGGACACCGAACACGATCGTGTTGCGTGGCGTCAGGCGGTAGTTCTCCATGATGGCGTGCTGGGTGACCAGACCCATGCCGCTGGTCCAGCCCAGGCCAGCGATCCGCGCGGGATCGATCGGCTCGGTCTCGACCTCGATCACGTAGATCGGGACGGAGAGGTTGCGCGGGGTGATGTCCCACTCGCCGGCGAAGGCGTTGGTGGCCAGCACGACGTGGTCCGCGCGAACCCGGCCCTGCGGCGTGCTGATCATGACCCGCTCCCCCTCACGGACGATGTCGGTGACCTTCGTTCCCTCAAAGACCTGTGCCGCGGAGTCCAGCAGCACGCGGCGCATGCCGAGGCTGAACTTGCCCGGGTTCATCCGGCCCCCGATGACCTCGCGCATCCCGCCGACGAAGCCGCGCGGGATTCCGAGCTCGGCCGCCGTGCCCACCTCGACGTGGCCACCGGCCCGGGTCACGATCTTCGCCACCCGGCGTACCCGTCCCATCTGACCGCGCGAGACGGCGGCGAAGGCGTTGCCGGTGGCCTCGTACTCGCAGTCGATGTCGTGCTTGGCGATGAAGTCCTCGACGTGCTGGGCAGCATGCTCGGCCAGGCGCATCATCCCCGGCATCTTCTTGCGCGAGAGCAGGTCGAGCAGTTGCAGGTCTCCGCCCGGCGCGCCGGCCAACTGGCCCGCGTTGCGCGAGCTCGAGCCGTGACCGCAGAACTCCGCCTCCAGGAGGACGACCTCGTGGCCGCGTTGGGCGAGTCTCAGCGCGGTCGACATCCCGTTGATGCCGCCGCCGATCACGGCGACCCGGCAGTCGAGATCGCCGGTGAGCGCGGGCCGTAGGTCGCCCGGCGGGTCCACCCAGCCCGTGAAGGAGGTGTACTCGACGTGGTCGGTGTTCATGCTCGCACGGCCCTGCGGTCGTCGTGGGCCGGAGCCAACCCGGACACCTTGTTGTGGTTGTCCAGAGCGCGGTAGGCGAACAGATAGGTGAGCATCTGCAGGCCCCACACGGTCAACGCGAAGGTGTAGAAGAGCGCGCGGTCCTCCAGCGGGTCGACCGAAGCGGGGAACGGGAAGAAGTCGTAGGTCAGCGCGACCACGGTCGCGGCGAGACTGACCACCAAGGTCGCGATGGCGACACGGGTGGCGCCGATGTCCCACAGTCGCTTCACGAAGTAGAGGAGGAACGCCAGGGTCAGCAGGTTCACCACGAGATAGAACGTGGCCGGGCCTTGGTGCAGCAGGAACTCGCCGTTCTCGTCGACGTGGGCGCGGTACTTCGGCTGGGCCAGGAACAGACCGGCTCCGATGGCCAACGCGAAGATGCCGAGCTCGACCGCGACGCTCGCCTTGTAGCGGTGGGTCACGGCCATCAGGCCGACCACGAGCAGCAGCGTGATCCCGATCGATCGCGAGAAGGCGTCGAGGAAGAACGCAAAGGCGTACTGCCCGCTCTCCGCCCCGCCCTCGGGATCATCGGTGAAACGCAGGGCCCAGATCAAGAAGTTGGTGCCGGAGGTCGCGACGATCAACCACTCGATGCCGAGCAGATAGTTGCGGTGGTGCTTGAGGAAGCGCCATCCCGCCCAGTAGCCGCACACGATCATGACCAGGTCGGCGACCAGGAAGGTCAGGCCGAAGATCTCTTCTTTCATGGCAATTCCTTCTGTAGTGGGAGGGAGCGGTCAGGCCGCGATCGCGGCGGTACGCCGACGGGTGCGGGTGGTCGAGACCAGGACGGTGAGGACGACACCCAGGGCGAGCGCGGCGGCCAGCCAGTAGCCGACGCCGTACAGACTCTGCGCAGCGACCTCGAGGGCAGTGCCGGGGACCGGGACGACGGACACGCTGAGGTCCGCGCTGACGAGTGCCGTTCCGAAGGCGAAGCCCACGGCCAGGAAGGTTCCGGCGACACCGGTGGCCATGCCGGCCTTCTCCTCGGGCACGGCCAGCTGCACCAGCGTGAAGCCGGCGGCGTACCCGATGCTGCAGCCGAGGCCGATGATCGCGGCACCGACGAGGTAGTGCCACTTCTGGTCGTGGGCGAGAGCGAGCCAGGTCAGACCGGAGACACTGATGAGCGCACCGGTGACGAACACCGGCACCACGTGCCCGTTGTTGACGGGGCGGTCGGCGATGGCACCGCCCACGACGAAGGTCAGGGCGAACGGCAGCATGAGCCAGCCCGTGTCGAGCGCGCTGAGACCCAGGCCGTAGGAGTCGATCGGGCGCAGCGCCTCGGGGATGATCTGGGCATAGGTGCTGACGAGGAGCAGGAAGGCGGCGTTGACCGCGGCGAACAGCGTGATGCAGATGCACGAGGCGGCGACCAGCGGCGACCTCATCAGCGCGACGTCGAAGACCGCCGTGGTCGACCGGCGCTGTGAGCGCACCCAGGTGATGCCTCCCACGACGCCGATCACCAGGGGGATCAGCGCAGCGTTGCCCCAGACCAGGCCCTGGGTCAGCGTCAACAGGATCGCCGCGACCCACATGATCATCCACACCGTCCCGAGCACGCCGATGCGTCCGGTGCGCTCGGCCGGCGGCGCGTGCGGGATCAGCAGGTACGACGCCAGCGTGGTCACCGCGCCGATCGCGGTGAGCACCGCGAAGAAGCTTCGCAGCGACAGGCTCTGCACGATGAACCCGCCGCCGATCATGCCGGCGACGATGCCGACGCCGGTGCCGATGACGAGGACGGCGAC
>JASLDK010000281.1 GCA_030145945.1 Nocardioides sp. | reverse complement strand
CGTCAGCGGCCGCTCGGCCTGGCCGTCCACGGTCATCGTCCACGTCTCCGGGTCGAGGCGAGGCGTCACCTCCGCGGTCAACGTCGGCCAGTCGGCGCCGGTGTCGTACTGGCCCGGAGGCAGCCGGCCGGGCCGCTCCGGACGCCGGCGTCCGGTGAAGCCCCGGGTGGGGGCGAACCCGTCGGAGCTCACGGCTACCAGCCGCGCTCGCGCCACTCGTCGAGGTGCGGCCGCTCGACACCGAGCGTCGAGTCGTTGCCGTGGCCCGGGTAGAACCACGTGTCGTCCGGCAGCGCGCCGAACAGCTTCGTCTCGACGTCCCCGATCAGCGACACGAACGCATCGGCATCGCCGAAGGTCCCGCCGACGCCGCCGGGGAACAGGGAGTCGCCGGTGAATAGGTGGGGATGCCCGGCGGGGTCGCGGTAGAGCAGGCAGATCGAGCCGGGGGTGTGGCCGGTGATCCGGATGACCTCCAGCGAGCAGGCGCCGACCGGGACGACGTCGCCGTCGCCGACGCGGCGCGAGACGTCGACGCCGGTCTGCGAGGTGATCGCGTCGGCGTCGGGCTCGCCCGCGACGACGCTCGCCCCCGTCTCCCGTACGACGTCGGCGAGCGCGCGGTGGTGGTCCCAGTGCTGGTGCGTGGTGACGACGGCGGCCAGCCCGGCGGACCCGATGAGCGGCAGCAGCACCTCGGGCTCGGCGGCGGCGTCGATGAGGACCTGCTCGCCGGTGTCGGTGCACCGCAGCAGGTAGCAGTTGTTCGACATCTTCTCGTCGACGGCGACCTTCGCGATGGTCAGTCCCGTCAGCTCACGGACGTCGGGTGGGCCCCCGACCGTGACGTCTCCGGTGTAGCTCATGGTTGGCTTCAACGTCCCTTCGGAGTGGGCAGATGGCCTGTCGAACTGGACACTACTGACCCGACCTCACGTCCCGTCGCCCACCACGCGAGGGCGCCGATCGGCCCGGTCACGACGACCTCCTGCTCGTCGGGGGTCGCGCCTGCAGCCGTCACGTCCCAGCTGGCGGCGACATCGCTCGCCGCGACCTTGATCCCGGAGCCGTCGAAGCGGGCCAGGTCGTCGTCGAGGAATGCCCGGGCGGAGGCGGCCGGCCAGTCGACCCACGAATAGCCGGCGTCGAGGTCGGCGTGGTGGATCTCGACCTCCCGCAACCGCAGATGAGGTACGCCGGGAGCGGGCATGAGCGGCCCGTCCGGGGTGCGTTCGAAGGTGGAGCCCTCGGGCAGGCCGGCTGCCACGTCGAGCACCTCGCCCAGCGCCGCGCACCCTGCGACCAGTCGCTCCAGGATGACCGATGGCGGGGCGGCAGCGAGATCGTCGATGTCGCTGTCACGCGCCTCGGCGGAGGCGTACATCGTCACCGGCGAGCCGCCGCGGATGCCCCGGAGCACGCCGGACAACCCTTCCGCGTTGAGCGCAAGGTGCGCGAGGACGTGCGCGCGGGTCCAACCGGTGCACAGGGACGGTGCCGACCAGTCATCGACCGACAGTCCGTGAACGGTCGCGAGGAGTCGCTCGGTGGCGGGGCCGAGTGCATCGGCGGAGGAGACAGTGGGGGATGTCATGCACCCATCATCCACGGTCGGGCGGGCGCGAACAGAGCCGGTGTCGGTGGCGGATGAGAGGCTGTGCGGGTGCGTGGCGGGCTTGCCTGGCGACGTACGATGGCGAACGCTTGTTCGAAACAATCAACACTCAAATGTTGGGACCGGTAGTGACCGATCAGTTGATCATCCGTGGGGCACGCGAGCACAACCTCAAGGACGTCTCGATCGACCTTCCCCGCGACTCACTGATCGTCTTCACGGGTCTGTCGGGCTCGGGGAAGTCGAGCCTGGCGTTCGACACGATCTTCGCTGAGGGACAGCGCCGCTACGTCGAGTCGCTGTCGGCGTACGCCCGTCAGTTCCTGGGCCAGATGGACAAGCCCGACGTCGACTTCATCGAGGGTCTGTCACCCGCGGTGAGCATCGACCAGAAGTCCACGAGCAAGAACCCCCGCTCGACCGTCGGCACGATCACCGAGGTCTACGACTACCTCCGCCTGCTCTACGCCCGCGCCGGCCGCCCCCACTGCCCGACCTGCGGCGCGCCGATCGAGCGGCAGACCCCGCAGCAGATCGTCGACCGGATGATGACCCTCGACGAGGGCACCCGCTTCCAGGTGCTCGCGCCAGTGGTCCGCGGCCGCAAGGGCGAGTTCGTCGAGCTCTTCCGCCAACTCCAGACCCAGGGCTTCTCCCGTGCTCGCGTCGATGGCGAGACCCACAACCTCGACAGCCCGCCGACGCTCGACAAGAAGTACAAGCACACCATCGAGGTCGTGGTCGACCGCCTGGCCGTCAAGGAGAGCGCCAAGCGGCGGCTCACCGACTCGGTGGAGACTGCACTCGGGCTCGCCGGCGGACTCGTGGTCTTCGACATGGTCGACAGCACCGATCCCGGCGGTCAGGAGCTCAAGTTCTCCGAGAAGATGGCCTGCCCCAACGACCACGCGATCGAGACCGACGACCTGGAGCCGCGGTCGTTCTCGTTCAACTCGCCGTTCGGTGCCTGCCCGTCCTGCTCCGGTCTCGGCACCCGGATGGAGGTCGATCCCGAGCTGGTCGTGCCCGACCCGACGGCGACCCTGGCCGAGGGCGCACTCCAGCCCTGGAGCCACGCCCACGTCGCCGACTACTTCGGCCGCCTGCTCATCGCGCTCGGCGAGGAGATCGGCTTCGATGTCGACACCCCCTGGGAGCAGCTCCCCCCGAAGGCACAGCGCGCGATCCTCGAGGGTCACCCAACCAAGGTCCACGTCGTCACCCGCAACCGCTACGGCCGCGAACGGTCCTACTACGCCGAGTTCGAGGGCGTCCGGACCTACGTCGAGCGCCGCCACCGTGAGGCTGAGAGCGACACGAGCCGCGAGCGGTTCGAGGGCTTCATGCGCGAGGTTCCCTGCCCCGTCTGTGCGGGCAGTCGACTCAAGCCGGTCTCGATGGCGGTGACCCTGGGAGCGCGCGATCGCGGCGGCAAGAACATCGCCGAGGTCTGCGCCCTCCCCATCAACGAGGCAGCGGCCTATCTCGCCGACCTCGACCTGTCCTCACGGGAGCGACAGATCGGGGAGCGGGTGCTCAAGGAGATCCAGGAGCGCCTCAACTTCCTGCTCGACGTCGGTCTCGACTACCTCTCCCTGGATCGTCCCTCCGGATCGCTCTCCGGTGGCGAGGCCCAGCGGATCCGGCTCGCGACCCAGATCGGCGCCGGCCTGGTCGGGGTGCTCTACGTCCTCGACGAGCCGTCGATCGGGCTGCACCAGCGTGACAACCAGAAGCTCATCGAGACCCTCGTCCGGCTCAAGGACCTCGGCAACACGCTGATCGTGGTCGAGCACGACGAGGACACCATCCGGGTCGCCGACTGGATCGTCGACATCGGTCCCGGCGCCGGTGAGCACGGTGGCCAGGTCGTCCACTCCGGCACGGTCAAGGAGCTGCTCGAGCACCCCGACTCGATGACGGGGCAATACCTCTCCGGTCGCCGTGAGATCCCGGTGCCCGCCGTACGCCGTCCTCGCACCAGGGGACGTGAGCTCAAGGTCATCGGAGCCCGGGAACACAACCTCAAGAATGTCGACGTCGCCTTCCCGCTCGGTGTCTTCACCGCGGTCACTGGTGTGTCCGGCTCCGGCAAGTCGACACTGGTCAACGACATCCTCTACACGTCCCTCGCCAAGCAGATCTACAACGCCCGAACGATCCCGGGACGCCACCAGAAGATCACCGGACTCGAGCACGTCGACAAGGTGATCCACGTCGACCAGTCGCCGATCGGCCGCACACCGCGATCCAATCCGGCGACCTACACCGGAGTCTTCGACCACGTCCGCAAGCTGTTCGCGCAGACGCCGGAGGCCAAGATGCGCGGCTATCAGCAGGGACGGTTCTCGTTCAACGTCAAGGGTGGACGCTGCGAGGCCTGTGCCGGCGACGGCACGATCAAGATCGAGATGAACTTCCTCCCGGACGTCTACGTCCCCTGCGAGGTCTGCCACGGCGCGCGCTACAACCGCGAGACGCTCGAGGTGCACTACAAGGGAAAGACCATCGCCGAGGTCCTCGACATGCCGATCGAGGAGGCGCTCGACTTCTTCGCCGCCGTCCCTGCGATCGCACGGCACATGAAGACCCTGACCGAGGTCGGACTCGGCTACGTCCGCCTGGGACAGCCCGCCACCACCCTGTCCGGTGGTGAGGCGCAGCGGGTCAAGCTGGCTGCCGAGCTGCAGAAGCGATCGACCGGACGCACCGTCTACGTCCTCGACGAGCCCACCACGGGTCTCCACTTCGAAGACATCCGCAAGCTGCTGGGCGTGCTGTCCAGCCTGGTCGACAAGGGCAACTCGGTGCTGGTCATCGAGCACAACCTCGACGTGATCAAGACCTCCGACTGGGTCATCGACATGGGTCCCGAGGGTGGCTCGCGTGGCGGCATGGTGATCTCCGAAGGCACGCCGGAGCAGGTCGCCGCCGATCCCGACAGCTACACCGGCCAGTTCCTTGCGCCGCTGCTGTCGGGCGGTCGAACCACCAAGACGCGCCGCTCGTAGGTCTTGGCAACCGCATCGCAGCGTCCACAGGGAAAAAGCGTCCACAGGGAAAAATCAGGCGCCGCGACTAGCGTCGAAAGCCCGCCACGCCTTCC
>JASLDK010000264.1 GCA_030145945.1 Nocardioides sp. | reverse complement strand
CGCGGCGACGGAGATTTCTCGGGCTCCCCGCGCGTCGATAGGATCGTGGGTCGCGCCTCGCCCATCGGCGATGGCCGCATTCCCGGACATCGGCAGCGAAGAAGGCTCACGCATGGCAACGACGAACGACCTCAAGAACGGCATGGTTCTCAACCTGGAGGGCCAGCTCTGGCAGGTCGTCGAGTTCCAGCACGTCAAGCCCGGCAAGGGACCGGCGTTCGTGCGCACCAAGCTGAAGAACGTCGAGTCGGGCAAGAACGTCGACAAGACCTTCAACGCCGGCACCAAGGTCGAGACCGCGACGGTCGACCGCCGCTCGTTCCAGTACCTCTACAACGACGGCAGCAACTACGTCTTCATGGACGTCCAGGACTACGACCAGGTCGAGGTCTCCCCGGAGATCGTCGGCTCTGCCTCCGGCTTCCTGTTGGAGAACCAGGACGTCGTGATCGCCACCAATGAGGGCCGTGTCCTCTTCATCGAGATGCCGGCATCGGTCGAGCTGCTCGTCTCCTACACCGAGCCCGGCGTTGTCGGCGACTCCGCCACCGGTCGCACCAAGCCCGCCACACTCGAGACCGGCGCCGAGATCCAGGTCCCGCTGTTCATCGAGCAGGGCGAGAAGATCAAGGTCGACACCCGCGAGGGCGGTTCCTACCTGTCCCGCGTGAAGGGCTGAACACCCCCGTGGCACAGCAGGGAGCCCGGACCAAGGCGCGCAAGCGCGCGCTGGACGTCCTGTACGCCGCCGACATGCGCGGCGAGACCGGGGTCGAGGCCCTCGAGCGGGTCACCCGCGAGGGCGAGGCGCCCACGAACCCCTACACCACCGTTCTCGTCCAGGGCGTCACCGAGCGGGCCGACCGGATCGACGAGGTCCTCGGCCAGTTCTCCACTGACTGGACCCTGGCCCGGATGCCCGCGATCGACCGCAACGTCCTGCGGATCGGTGTCTGGGAGATGCTGTGGGCCGACGACGTCCCCGACACCGTCGCCGTCACCGAGGCGATGGCGCTGGTGCGCGAGTTGTCGACCGACGACTCGCCGTCCTTCGTCAATGGTGTGCTCGGCGCGATCCAGAGGTCGAAGGCCACGCTCGTCTGACCGTCAGTGTGCCAGTCTGGCCACATGTCGGACGCACTCGAAGCAGATGTCGTTGTTCTCGGGCTCGGCCCGGGTGGTGAGCATGTCGCCGCCACCCTGGCCAAGGACGGGCTGTCGGTGGTCGGCGTCGATGAGCGGCTCGTCGGCGGCGAGTGCCCCTACTTCGGGTGCATCCCGTCGAAGATGATGATCCGGGCCGCCGACGCGCTGGCCGAGACCCGACGGGTTCCCTCGCTCGCCGGTACGTCGGAGGTCGCGCCGGACTGGTCGATCGTGGCCGACCGGATCCGCGACGAGGCGACCGACGACTGGGACGACACCGTCGCCGTCCAGCGGCTCGAGGACGCGGGAGCTCGCTTCCTGCGCGGCCACGGCCGTCTCGCTGGCCCTGGCCGGGTCGTGGTGAGCACCGACGAGGGCGAGGTCGAGGTGACCGTACGCCGGGCCGTGGTGCTCAACACCGGCACCGAACCGGCGGTTCCGCCGATCGACGGGCTCGCTGGCACGCCGTACTGGACCAATCGTGACGCCGTCCGGGTTCGCGACCTGCCCCAGAGCCTGATCGTGCTGGGCGGGGGAGCCATCGGCTGCGAGCTCGCCCAGGCCTTTGCGCGCTTCGGCGTCGAGGTGACGGTCGTGGAGGCCGGCGAGCGGATCCTCGGCCCCGAGGAGCCGGAGGCCGGCGCTGTCGTCGCGGGTGCACTCGAACGGGACGGGATCACGGTCCGTGCGGGAGCGGGCGTCACGGGTGTCCGTCACGACGCAACGTTCACGTTGACGCTGGACGACGGCACCGAGATCGGCGCTCAACAGCTGCTGGTCGCGGCCGGACGTCGGCCCAACCTGTCCGACATTGGCCTGGACACCGTCGGCATCGACCCGACGGCTCGGGCGATCGAGGTCGACGAGCGGATGCGAGCCGTGGGCGCGGACCGTCTGTGGGCGATTGGCGACATCACCGGCAAGGGCGCGTTCACGCACATGTCGATGTATCAGGCGAAGGTGGCGATCCGCGATCTCACCGGCGTCGACGGCCCGTGGGCCGACTACCGGGCGGTCTCCCGCGCCACCTTCACCGACCCCGAGGTCGGGTCGGCGGGCCAGACCGAGCAGCAGGCGCGGGAGTCGGGCATCCGGGTCGGCGTGGGAACCGCCGAGCTCCCAGCGTCGAGCCGCGGCTGGCTGCACAAGACGGGCAACGAGGGACTGATCAAGGTGGTGGTCGATCTCGACCGTGACGTCGTGATCGGCGCAACTGCAGTAGGCCCGTCGGGCGGGGAGGTGATCGGCATGCTCGTCACCGCGATCCACGCCGAGGTCCCGCTCCCGACGCTGCGGGGCATGCACTTCGCCTATCCCACCTTCCACAGGGCGATCGAGACGGCGCTCAACGCGGTGTCCTGAGGGGTAGGTTGGCGTCCGACCGCTACCTAATCTCGGAGGTACCCGTGAGTCATTCGTCGACCGACCCGTTGTTCGACCCCCTGCCCGAAGGCACGGTGCCCGGCGCACGGGGCACCGCGTCCGAGGAGGTCGACGGTCCGCCTCTCGGCGAACACACGCAGATCCGTGACTGGCGTCCGAACGTGTCCGCGCCGATCGGACCGCCTCCTTCCTCACCTCCTTCCTCACCTCGGCCCAGCGGTCCGCCGCCGAGCGCTCCGGCAGGCGCTCCGCCGGTGACTGCAGCACCGGTGCAGGCGCCTCGGGCTGCCGTCGTACCGGAGCCCGAGGCAGCCACCACCCCGGCCGAGCCACGGCGGTTCATGTCGGCGACCGACTTCCTCGACCGGCGCGACAACGAACTCGTGCTGGGCCCGGCCACCTGGGGTTGGCGTGGACGGGTACGCCGCTGGTCCGGTGGACTGATCAAGCCGGCGATGGGCGCCAAGGAGCAGGCCTACGAAGCAGACCGGGCCCAGATCCAGAAGGACTTCGACGGCCCGCGCACGATCGCCTTCGTCAATCCCAAGGGCGGTGCGGCGAAGACGACGGGCGTGCTGGCCGCGGGCTACACGTTCGGGACCGTGCGGGGCGGTGGGGTGATCGCCTGGGACAACAACGAGACGCGCGGGACCTTGGGGATCCGCGGCACCAGGAGCACACACCGCAACACCACGCGCGAGCTGCTCGAGGACCTCGGCCGGTTCAAGGACGTCTACCAGTCACGGATCGGCGATCTCGG
>JASLDK010000213.1 GCA_030145945.1 Nocardioides sp. | reverse complement strand
CTTGTCGTACGCGACGTGGTCCTCCCAGTTGAGGCCGGCGTGTGAGAACGAGTACTCGCAGAACTCGCGCACGGTCGTCCCGATGCCGGTGGCGAGGACGTAGTCCTGCGGGGTGTCGTGCTGCAGCATCCGCCACATGCCCTCGACGTACTCCTTGGCATAGCCCCAGTCCCGAACGGCGTCGAGATTGCCGAGCGTGAGATGGTCGGCGATCCCGAGCTTGATGGAGGCGACGCCGAGCGTGATCTTGCGGGTCACGAAACTCTCGCCGCGACGCGGCGACTCGTGGTTGAACAGGATCCCCGACACGGCGAACAGGTCGTAGGCCTCGCGGTAGTTGACGGTCACCCAGTGCGAATAGAGCTTCGCTGCGCCGTACGGCGAGCGCGGGTAGAACGCCGTCGTCTCGTTCTGCGGCGGTGGGGTCGCGCCGAACATCTCCGAGGTGGATGCCTGGTAGAAGCGGCAGTCGATGCCGGAGGCGCGGATCGCCTCGAGCAGTCGCAACGTGCCGACCGCATCCGTCGAGGCGGTGTATTCCGGCATCTCGAAGGACACCTTGACGTGGCTCTGCGCACCCAGGTTGTAGACCTCGTGAGGCTCGATCATCCGCACCAGGTTGACCAGGCTCACCCCGTCGGTGAGATCCCCGTAGTGCAGGTGCAGCCGCTCGTCGTGGATGTGGTCGATCCGAGTGCGGTTGAGCGTCGAGTGGCGACGGACCAGGCCATGAACCTCATAGCCCTTCGCCAGGAGCAGTTCGGCGAGGTAGGAGCCGTCCTGCCCGGTGATGCCGGTGATGAGCGCGCGCTTGTCCACGAGAGCGAACCCTACGACGCGACTGCGCTCAGCCGCGCAGGCGCAGTCCCAGCAGGTACATCTCGCAACCCAGGCAGAACGCGAACACCGCGTTGAGGAAGGCCGCAATCAACGCGAAGGCCGCGAACACCTGGCCGAGCAGGACCCCACCGGTCGCGAAGCCGATGGTCGCGACGACCGCGAACACCAGGCCCACTGCCTGCGCGAACCGCGGTGGCGCCGGGTCCTCGAGATGGTCGGGCGCGGACAGCCGCGGGCGCACCAGCGACCGGAACAGCAGCCCCGTGGGCGTCTTCTGTACGCCGAGGAGCGCACCGATCGCGAACAGGACCGACTGGACGCCGGTGATGACCGCCGCCACGCCCGGCGCGCCGTCCGACAGCAACAAGGCGGCCGCGAACACGACGAGCGTCACCGAAGCGGTGAAGCGAGCACCGCGCGGGTCGATCCCGGCCGCCGTGCCGGCAGTCGGCGCGACGGCACTCATCGGATCGACTCGAGAGCGGGGATCACGTCGAGCACCTGCTCGCGACGCGGGGCACCGGTCGCACGGCTGATCTCACGCCCGGCGTGGTCGAACACCAGCGTCGTCGGCGTACGACGGACGTCGAGGGTGCGGACCAGGTCGAGGTGGTCCTCGGCGTCGATCTCGACGTGGACCACGCCGTCATGGCTCGAGGCGACGTCGGCGAGCAGCGCCCGGGTGGTGCGACAAGGAGCACAGAACGCGCTGGAGAACTGGACGAAGGTGACCCGCTCGCCGAGCTCGGCAGTCGGGACGGCAGCGAGCACGGCAGCCCACGCAGGCGTCTCGTCGTACGACATCTCGGCGACCTCCTCGGCCTTCGGGTTCGCCCGGACGGCGAACTGGCCGTCCGTCCGGCGGCGGTAGATCCCGAAGCCGGCCGCCGCGAACAGCGCCAGAACGAGAATCAGCACACCAGGGTTCATGTCATCCTCCAACACCGACGGCGGCTCCCGGATTCCGAGAGCCGCCGTCGAACGTGATCAGTTCCTTCGATCTGACGCGATCAGATCGCGATCAGGACCTCAGCGACCGAACCCGTCTGCGCCTGCACGAGGCGGTCGACCGGGTCGGCCTTGGGGGCCAGGGTCCGCAGGGTCCACTGGCCGTCGCCGGCGAAGAACCGGAAGTGGCCCGTGGCGGAGGTCGGGACCTCCGCGGTGAACTCGCCGGACTTGTCGAGCAGACGGACGTAGGCGCTGGCCACCGGAGTGGCCTGCTCACCCTCGCCGCGCACGACCTGGCCCTGGATCACGGCCTCCTTGGCGACGTTGACGCCGTCGAGGGAGAGGCCGCCGACCTTCGCGCCGCACATCAGGCGTCAGCCGTTCCGGGCTCGTCGCCGAGGGCGATCGGAACACCGACGAGGGAGCCGTACTCGGTCCACGAGCCGTCGTAGTTCTTGACGTTCTTCTTGCCGAGGAGCTCCTGCAGCACGAACCAGGTCAGCGAGGAGCGCTCACCGATGCGGCACAGGGCGATGGTGTCCTTGTCCTCGTCGAAGCCGACCTCGTTGTAGAGCGCCTGCAGGTCGGCGTCGGACTTGAAGGTGCCGTCGTCGTTGGCGTTCTTGCTCCACGGCACGTTGACCGAGGTGGGGATGTGGCCGGCGCGCTGCGACTGCTCCTGCGGGAGGTGGGCCGGGGCGAGGAGGCGGCCGGCGTACTCGTCGGGGCTGCGCACGTCGACGAGGTTCTGCGAGCCGATCGCGGCGACGACGTCGTCACGGAAGGCACGGATCGAGCGGTCCTGCTCCTGGGCGACGTACGTCGTGGCGGCGCGTGTGGGCACCTCGTCGGTCAGCTCACGGCTGTCGAGCTCCCACTTCTTGCGGCCGCCGTCGATCAGCTTGACGTCCTGGTGGCCGTAGAGCTTGAAGTACCAGTAGGCGTAGGCCGCGAACCAGTTGTTGTTGCCGCCGTAGAGGACGACGGTGTCGTCGTTGGAGACGCCACGCTCGGAGAGCAGCGCCTCGAACTGGGCCTTGTTGACGAAGTCGCGGCGGACCTGGTCCTGCAGATCGGTGGTCCAGTCGAGCTTGATCGCGCCCTTGATGTGGCCCTTGTCGTAGGCCGTGGTGTCCTCGTCGACCTCGATGATGACGACGCCGGGGGTGTCGATGTTGTCCTCGGCCCACTGGGTGGAGACGAGCGAGTTCTCGCGGCTCATGATGATTCCTCACGTGATGGTTGCGTACATGCAGAAACGACGTAGCTGTTGCTGAAGGCGCTGCCGGAGCAGGACAACGAGCGCGCAGGAATCCAGTCCTCTTCGGGACTGCCTGGGCGCGACAGCGCCACGGGCGACGGGGATCTCGGCAGAAGCCGAATCAGAGACCCGTCAGCAGGGTCGACACAGCGCCGAGCTGACGCGGCAGTTGTCCACCGCGCGCCGCTTGGTCAGCAGCAGAGTCGTCGACATGTGAACCAGAGTAGGCGGCATTCCCCGAAGAACGAATTCGAGATTCCAAATAGCGAGACTCCTGATCAAATAGTGAGACCGCCCGGAGAGACCGAAGTCCCACCGGGCGGCGGCCCACAACATCAGCGCTTGCGGAACCTCACCACCGCTCGATCAGAGGCGTACGCCGCAGCCCCGGCGTACGTCGCCCGGACCGTCCAGGTGCCCGGCTTCAACCGGACCTTGCACTTCGCGACGCCGTCCTTGATCGTCGCCGTACACAGGGTGCGCCCACCGCTGCGGAAGACCACCTGGCCCGTCGCTCCGGCGGCAACCTTGGCCTTCAGCACGACCTTCGCACCGCGAACCAGAGACGCCTTCGCGGCCGTGACCCTCAACCGCGGATCGGCCTGGGCGACGACGTCGGCCACCTTCAACACGAACGACCGGTGCGACTCCTGGTGTGCCTGGTCACCCGCGTAGGAGGCGACGACCACGTAGTCGCCCGGCGGCGGCAGTGTCTTGACCGTGCACGAAGCCGTGCCGTTCGTGGCCATCGCCTCACACAGCACCTCCTCACCCTGCAGGAAGCGGACCAGGCCCGTGGCCGAGGACGGCGTGATGGCCGCAGTCAGCGTGGTCTGCTGGCCGAAGGTCACCGACGTGTTGTCGACCACGATCGTTGTCGTGGCCCGGGCATCGGCAGGCTGCACCACCCGCACGACCCGGTTGGCGAGCGCCTGGTTGCCGTTGGCGTCGGCCACGACATAGGTCAGCGCATAGCTGCCGGCCTTGGCCACATCGACCTCACCGACCACCGTGACCTGCGCAGTGAGGTCACCGTCGGAGTCGTCGCTCGCACTGACCCCCTCCATCGGACGGAATGTCCCGCCGACGGGAACCGTCGTCTCCTCCGGCACCACGATGGTCGGCGGCTTCACGTCGGTGCCTGCGGCCGTCGCCCGGAAGACCGTGCCGAACTGGCGGATCGATCCGATCTGCTTGCCCGACTCCGTCCGGCTCTCCGCAGTCCACGCATAGACCTCGCCCGCCGTCAGACCGGCCCACGAGACCGTCGCCGGCCAGCCCGACCTTGCGGTCTGCACGCCGATCACCTCACCGGTCGGGGTGACCACGGTCAGCCCGTCGGTCGAGAAGGTCGTGGTCCGGCTCGAGAGGTCCACCGGAAGCACCAGGTTGTCCTCGGCGCCGTTGTAGCGCTTGCGGTCGTCGTACTCGGTGGCACCGAAGTTGTCGAAGTGCGGCGAGTAGGTGTCGATGCTGACCTCGGAGCGCTTCACGTCGAACTGCAGCAGACGCAGCCAGCTCGCGCCGAACTGCAGCAGGTCGCTCGCCTTGTGGTCGGTGACCCCGTCGCCGTTGAGATCGATGTTGCCGGCGCCGTCGACCTTGTCGGGCCACAGCTCACGCGCGGAGACCTTGTAGAACTGGTAGTCCGCGAGCAGCTCGACCACGTTGTGCTTGACGGTCGCACCCACCTTGGACTTGAGGTTCGTTCCCACGCCATGCTCGTGACCGGCAAGGATCAAGAAGACGTTCGGGTTGGCGGTGACCACCTCGTCGTACAACTTGGAGCCATCGCCGGAGAACGTCGCGCCACGCCCGTCCCTGGCCGTCGACGGCGCCAGGTAGGCGTGCGTCAGCAGGATGCCGTTGCGGTCGGGATAGCGCTTGAACACCGAGCTCGCCCAGTCGGCCTCGGCCTGGGTCACGCCGTAGGACAGGCCGACCGCGACGAAGTCGAGGCCGCCGGCCGAGAACAGCACGTAGTTGTTCTGGTTGTCCTGGCCGGGGGTGAGAACCTGCCCCTGGCTGTCGGTCGTCTCGTCCCATGCGTGGTACGACGCCCCGCTGGGCCACGCCTTCGCCGCGTCGTAATAGCGCTGCGGGCCGTAGTAGCGGTTGAACCGGGACGTCGGGCCGGTCTCGTTGCCGAGCTGGTTGTCGTGGTTGCCGGCGATCACCTGGTTGACGACACCCGCGCTGTCGAGGGTCGACTGGGCGCCCGAGGTGAACTCGAACTCCTTGCGCACCTGATCCTCGAGGCCCGGGTAGAGCAGGTTGCCCAGCCCGTCCTTGGCCAGCGGGTTGTAGTAGTCGTTCTCGATCACGTCGCCGGTGTGCCCGGCCCACGCGATCTTGCGCGGCCCAGCCTGCTGCGCGATCCAACTGGTGCTCGCCTCGTAGGCCTTCGCCCAGATCGCGCGCTCCTCCTCCTGCATCACGTCGCTGGGCTCGGCGACACCGTTCCAGTTGTCGTAGGTGCCACCGGCCGCGCCCTCGGCGAGGTACTGCGTGTCGGTGAAGTGCGCCAGCGAGAAGTCGTACGCCGACGGGTTCTCGAACTTGTCCTTGCCCTGCCCCGCCTTCTCGTCTCGCGGCGCGAGGTCATCGGCGAACGGGTCCGTGCCGAGCACGAGCAGGTGGGCGACGCCGTTGTCCACGAGCGCGGGACGGAGGGGCGCATTGAGCACTGTCTCACCGTCGCGCACGCCGCGCGCGGTGGCGAGTTCGGCCCACGTCAGGGTGCTCTGGTTCCACGCGTGCAGAGTCACCGAACGAGCGGGATCGACGACACCCTTCCACACGACCTGCTGGCCGGCGACGGCCGAGCCGACCGGGACGTCGTACTTCTGGAAGGGGAGATCGCCGGTCGTGGGGGTCGACGTCGACTTGTCGTCGTCGGGCGTGGCCTTGCCGGTGAGCTGCTTGCCCTGGGTGTAGGGGAAGTCGAGGGAGCCCGGGAGCTCATCGACGACGCCTTGTACGCCGCCCTCGGCGACCGCTGCGGTCGCCGCGCGGAAGGTGGTCGTCACGTCGCTGCCGTCGGGGCTCGTCGCCACGGCGGACAGCTCGATCCGGCCCTTGCCCGCGCCGGCGCCGGTGCCGCCACCGGTCGGGATCGCTTCGGACTCGAACGGAATCTCGGTCTTGATCTCCTTGCCGAACACGTCGATCGCGGTGACCGTGATCTTGTGCGCGCCCGCCGAGAGGCCGGGACCGACCGGTTGACCGGGTGCGATCGGCTTGCCGTCGAGCAGGTAGGTCCAGCCGGTGGCGTTCTCCTCGTGCGTGATGGCGAGCTCGAAGTCGACCGGCGAGGAGACCCTCGCGCCGGCGGCCGGAACCGAGGAGGTCACGGCGACCCGGGCATCCGGGTGCTCGCCGAAGGCGGCGATGTCGAGCGCCTTGATCTCCGAGTCGTTGAGTGCACGGCCGTAGATCCGGGCGTTGGCGATCTTGGCATTGGCGTAGAACTGCGCACCGGCGTTGGGCGAGGAGTCCGCGCCGACGGTCCAGGCGCGCGCGGTGGCGGCCGGGAGGGTGAGCGCGCCGGTGGCCGGCGTGGTCGCGGCGAGGGTGCCGTCGATGTACAGCTTGAGCTCGGTGCCGGTCCAGGTCGCGACGACGTGGTACCAGCGGTTGGCCGTGATGGTGGCGCGGGCGTTCTTGTAGCCGCCGCCGATGTGGGCCATCACGCCGATCTTGTCCTCGTTGATGTAGATCGAGTAGCCGCCGGCCTCCTTGCCGGAGCACAGGTCGACCTCGGCGCTCGGCGGCAGGTCACCGGTGTAACGGAACGTGCATTCGAGGCTGACCGCGTTGGTGATCTGGCCCCAGTGCGGCGTGAGCGCGTAGCCGTAGGCGTCCGCACCACCCAACGTGACGACCTTGCGGCCGAGTGCCGGGTCCTCGCCGATCCGGGGGGCACCGAAGGTCTTCACCTCGAGGTTGCGGACCCGGTCCTTCGGCGTACCGTCCGCGAAGTCGACGTCGAGGACGTCGGCCTGCGGCGTGGCCAGGGAGGTGTCCCACTGGGCCGCGAGCGCGCGGACCTCGTCGGCGGAGACGGCGCGCGAGAACACTCCGGACGCCGCGAAGGTGCTGGGCGGCGCGGGCTGGCCGATGCCCGTGGGGCTGGCGTCGGCACCGACGATGAAGCGCCGCGAGGTCGCGACCGGGAACGTCAAGGCCCCCGTGGCAGCGGTGGTCTGGGCGAGCTGACCGTTGACGTAGAGCTTGACCTGGCTGCCGTCCCAGGTGGCGACGGCGTGGTACCAGCGGTTGCCCTCGACGGGTGTGAGCGCGCTCTTGTAGCCGCCGCCGACGTGGGCCATGAAGCCGAGGTTGCCCCCGGTGACGTACATCGAGATGCCGCCGGCCTCCTTGTCGGAGCACAGGTCCTTCTCGTTCGCCACCGGCATGCTGGTGTCGATCCGGAAGACGCACTCGACGCTGAGGCCGGTGGCGAGCTTGCTCCACTGGTCCTCGAACGGGAAGCCGACAGCGTCGTCGACGCCATCAACGGTCATCACCGGACCCTGCTTGGCGTCGGTGCCGAAGGTCGGCGTCCCGTAGGTGATCGGGGCCAGCGACTGGGCCTGGTCGGCCGCGACGCCGCCAGCGAAGGCGACGTCGAGGACGTCCGGGGTGGGTGCCGGTAGGGCGGCCGGGGCCGCCGCTTCCCGGGCGAGTGTGGACAAGGGCGCTGCGGCTTGGCTGGGGGCGGCCAACAGGCCACCGGCAGCCACGGACGTCGCGACCAGGGAGGTCGCGATCATCCGGAGCCTGCGCATCGGTCGTGCGGACACGACGGGTCTCCTTCAGGGGGTTGGGGGGAGGGGACGGCGCCGCCGCCGGACCACGACGGCCCCGGTGACGACGAGCAGGAGCACGGCGCCGAGCACGCCGCCGATCTGGAGGGCAGCACTGCTGCCGGTGTCACTGGCGGCACTGACACCGCCGGGACTGCTTGGACTTCCGGTCGAGGAGATCCCGAGCGACCAGTCGTGGGTCGGCGCGTCGGCGCCGTACACCTGGTGCTGGCCCTTCGGGCCACTCGCGAGGGTGCGGTACGCCGGGTGCAGGTCGGTCAGTGTGCTCACGGTGACCGTGGCGCTCGCGGCCGGAGCCGGGCAGGTGAACACGATGTCGGCGCCGTCAGCGATCAGGTCGCCCGAGGCCTCGACGCTGCCGGCACAGGTGCGGCCACCACTGCTCACGCCGACGTGCTCGAGCAGGTAGGAATGCACCTCCGGCGCCTGCTGCACGAGCGCCGCGTCGCCGTCCTCGTAGGAGATGGCGCCGTCGAGCATCACCCGGTCCTCGGGCAACACGCCGAGATGGATGCCGAGCAGGGTCAGATCGTCGGCGGCGCCGACCTTCCAGGTCACGTGGACCACGGCCGGGTCAGCCGAGTCAGGAGCGATCTCGACCGTCTGCGGATCGCCGAACGGGTGGGCAGCAGGTCTCACGTGGCCGCCACCAGTTGCCCGACCGCGGCCGAGGTCACGACACAGCCGATCACCGTGATGCTCGCGGCAGCGAGCACCGGAGCGATCCGGGTGGCAGCAGTGATCACAGCCCGTGACTCAGCGGCTCGCACCACGACGCTGCGCCCGGCCAGGGCCAGCAGTCCAACTCCGAAGAGCACCGTTGCCAACCCGAGTCCGAACGTGATGACCAGGAGCAGAGCAAACCCCGACCGACCGGTGAAGATGCCGGTCACCAGGACGAGGAAGGCCGCTGGCGACGGGGTCAGGCCGCCTGACATGCCGAGCAGGACGATGCCGGGGCGACTCGGACCGTCGGCATGACCGTGACCATGTCCGTGGCCATGCCCGTGGCCGTGCCCGTGTCCGTGGCCGTGCCCATGTCCGTGGCCGTGTCCCCGCAGATGCCGCCGGAACAGCCAGATCCCCACCCCGACGACCATGAGTCCTGCCGCCAGCTGCAGCCCGCTGGTCACCTCCTGCAGCGAGAAGAGGTCGGACAACGAGAGGAACGTCCAGGCGATCGCCACCACGAGCACGGACACCGTGTGCATGACCGCGACGGAGGCTCCCAGCCAGGCTGCGTCACGGACCTTGCCGTCCGCTCCGACGAGGTACGCCGCAGCCAGGCTCTTGCCGTGACCAGGGCCCACCGCATGCGCAGCACCGGCAGCGAATGCGAGCAGGAACGCGACGGGGACGAAGCCGGGCGAACCGACGAGGTCGACCAGACGGTCATCGAGGGAGGACACGGACAGTCATGTTCACCGTGCCCGGTGACCTCAACGTCGTCGAACGATGGCCGGGTCGTGTCGCCAAGGTAAAGACAAGGAGAAACCCTTCACCAAGACTGCGCCGCCTTCACCGGATGTCGCAGGCCGATCGCACAGTCGCATTCGAACTTACCGGCTGCGCGCCCGGGCTGACCCGCAGCCGAAGGTCGCCGGTCTGTCCCTTGGCCCCCTCCATGGTGAACTCGAGGCGATGCCGCTGCTGGGGTGCGAACGACAGGGCGATGCGCACCAGATCGCGGCCGACGAAGGTCGTCACGTCCGGATCCGGCATCGGCTGGCCGTCCAGTTCGAAGTGGCCCACCTCGCCGCCGACGGGTGCCGTGACGTAGAGAACGATCAACTGACTGCCCGGATCGACCCGTACGCCGGGGAACGTCGCGCCCGTGATGGCGGGGGGCAACTGGTCGACATCGACCGGGGTGTCCGAATGCAGGTTGATCTCGCCCTTGATCGTCTGTCGACCCGCAGCGCAACTGCGAGCGAACAGGCGGGCGTCGTACTTCAGATAGAACTGCATCTTCGTCGGACCCGCGTCGTTCAGATAGATGCCGACCTCAGGATCCGGGCCCTGTTCGGTCCTGAACTCCCCCGCGATCTGGGTGCCCGCGATCTCCTTCTGCTCGTCAGGATCCACGAGGTCGAGCCGCACCCGTCCCTCCTGGACACCCCGCACGAGTCCGGTCAGCACCCCCACCGAATCGCCGTTCCCGTCGGCGAACGCATCAAAGACCGCCTTCGCCACCGCCTGCTGATAGGCACTGTGGACCGACCGGTCCTCGCTCAGCCGATAGATCTGGTTCTCGACCGAACTCACGACGGTTTCCGTGGACACCGGCGGATAGCCCGGTACGACGACCGGCCCGGTGCCGGACAGTAGATAGCTGACGGCGACCGGATCGACGAAGACGACGCCGTCGACCTTCCCGCCGACCACCGCCTCCCAGCGTGCGCGCAACAGAGCTGCCGCACGCGAGAAGTCCGGTGTGAGGGTCGCGTCGACGGGAAAGCGGCCGAGGATGTCCCCGAAGACGTCCGTCTCCTCATCCGTGAGCGGCAGGATCGGTTGAGCACTCTTCCCGAGATCGGCAGCGTCGCCCTGTTCGACGACCTTCACCGTGCCCCGTTCCGCTCGAATCAGAGTGAGCGCTCCGGGAAGACCACCACTGCTGCGGGCCTCGGCGTTGTTCTGCAGGACCAGCAGCAGATGGCGCGGCCGGTCAGCGCCGACCAGTTCGGGGATCAACCGGGCCGCGCGGTAGGCCGACCCGAGGGTGCTGCGGGCGGTGACGACCAGATCCCGCAGTACGTCGTACCGCTCACGGACCGGGCCGACGAAGGACGACGAATCCACCTTCGCCAAGGTCTGTTCCGCTTGTTCGAACGCGCTCTCGCTCCTCTTCGCGGGTGCAGCGAGACGCTTGATCGCATCGATGGGGAACCGGTGCCTGACCGGGCGAAACGCCTCCCCCGAGACCTCCTGCGCGGCATCTGTCAGCGGCGGCAGGCCATCGCGACCGAGGTCGGCCAGCACACCTGCAACCACCTCGATGCCCTTGAGGTCGTCACCGAAGATCGGCGTGACCTCCAATGCGGACCAAGTGATTCCCTTCGTGCGGGACTCCGCCGTCTCCGCAGCGTCCTGATATTCACCCATCGCCCGTCGGGCCGCGTCAGCGTCACCACGCACCAGCGCGGCCCGCATCACCTCGGCGCGGGTCGCGACCTCGCCGAGGGCCCGGCTGGTTGACCAGAGAGTCCAGCCGATCCACACCGCCACGACGAGGAGGACAGCCGCCCCGAGGATCGCGGGGCCGCGGCGCCCAGCCGTGATCTTGCGAACGCGATCACCGAGGCGTTCCCACGGAGTCCGGTGGCGGCTGCGCCGACGGCGACGACGCTGCCTGTCTGCCCAGTCCTCCGACATGGGCGCGAGGGTAACAGCGCCACGCCGACCGACGGGCGAGGTTGTGCCCACGTCACGATGCTCGACCGCCTACACTTTCGAACCGCCGGTGCCCTGCCGGCGCCAGACCCCCGTCCGGGGGTCCCCCACAGGTGAGGACGAGGTCGACACGTTGGACTTCAAACAGTTTGTCGGTGTGCTGCGACGTCGCTGGTTGAGCGTGGTCGCGCTCATGGCCGTCGGCATCGGTGTGGCATCCCTGTTGAGCTTCGTGGTCCTCACGCCGAAGTACGAGTCGAAGTCGACCGTCTTCCTCAGCGTCGACGTCCGTGACACCACCGACGCGATCACGGCGCTCTACTTCGCCCAGACCCGCGCCACGGCGTACGCCGACCTCGCCAGCAGCGAGAAGCTCTCCCAGCGCGTCATCGACGCCCTGGACCTGGACATGACCCCCGCGCAACTCGCAGGGGAGATCAAAGCCGAGGTCATCGAGACCACCTCGCTCATCCAGCTCACGGTGACCGACCCGTCGGCCCGGCAGGCGCAGACCATCAACGATGTCCTCACCGACCAGTTCACTCGCTACATCTCCGAGCTCGAGACGCCCGGCGGCACCGCTTCGGGCGAATCCCCCCAGATCACCGCGCAGATCACCGACAAGGCGAGCTACAACGCCTCCCAGGTGAGCCCGCGCACCGGTCTCTACATCGTGGTCGCTGCGCTCGTCGGCCTGCTCCTCGGCATCGCCCTGGCTCTGGTCCGCGAGCTCCTCGACCGCACTGTGCGCACTGCCGACCACGTCTCCGAGATCACCGACGCCCCGGTCCTGGCCAGCGTCGGTTTCGACAACGACATGCGGACCGCGCCCCTGCTCACCGACCTCGGCGGCTTTGCGGCACGGACCGAGGCGTTCCGCCTGCTCCGCACCAACCTGCAGTTCATCGATCTCGACAACCAGCCGCGATGCCTGGCCATCACCAGCGCCGTGCCCGGCGAGGGCAAGACCATGACGGCCACCAACCTCGCTGTCGCCCTCGCCCAGACCGGCCGCAACACGCTGATCATCGACGCCGACCTCCGACGCCCTCGGGTCGCCAGCACCCTCGGTCTGGATCCGGCGGTCGGACTCACGACGGCACTGATCGGTCGCACCGAGATCCACGACGCCATCCAGGTGCACGAGGCCAGCGGCCTGCATGTCCTGGCGTCCGGCGCCAAGCCGCCCAACCCGACCGAGATCCTCCAGTCGCGGATCACCCAGGACCTGATCGAGCGGCTCCGGGCGTCGTACGACATCGTCATCATCGATGCCCCGCCGCTGCTGCCCGTCGCCGACACCTCGGTGCTCGCGACACTGTGCGACGGCGTGATCCTCGTCGTGCGCCACGCGGCCACGACCCGCGACCAGGTCGCGGAAGCGGTCAACCGGGTCGCCCAGGTCGGCGGCCGCCTCTACGGCGTGGTCGTCAACATGGTCGCCAAGCGCGCCATCGGTTC
>JASLDK010000211.1 GCA_030145945.1 Nocardioides sp. | reverse complement strand
CATCACGGTCTGACCGTACGACGGTGCTTCGGAGACGCGCACGGACCGCGGGATCGCGGTCTTGAGGACCTGGTCACCGAAGTGCTCGCGCACCTCCTCCGCGACGCCTGCGGCGAGGCGGGTGCGGGCGTCGTACATCGTCAACACGATGGTCGAGACGGCGAGATCGGGGTTGAGGTGCGCGCGCACCATGTCGACGGTGGAGAGCAGCTGACCGAGGCCCTCGAGCGCGTAGTACTCCGCCTGGATCGGGATCAGCATCTCCGCGCCGGCGACGAGTGCGTTCAGCGTGAGCAGACCGAGCGACGGCGGGCAGTCGACGAAGACGTAGTCGAAGCGGTCCTCGCCGATCTCGGCCGCGGTCCCGATCCGCGGGTGAGCGTCGATGGCCTTCTTCAACCGCTGCTCGCGGGCCACGACGCTGACGAGCTCGATCTCCGCGCCCGCGAGGTCGATCGTCGCCGGGACGACCCACAGGCCGTTGGCGTCGGGGCAGGGCTGCGCGAGCTCGGCGATGGACATGCCGTCGACCAGAAGTTCGTACGACGACGGCGTGCCCTGCCGGTGCTCGATGTTGAGCGCCGTCGACGCGTTGCCCTGGGGATCGAGGTCGATCACCAGCACGCGCTGTCCGAGCTGGGTCAGCGCTGCTGCGAGGTTGACCGTCGACGTGGTCTTGCCGACGCCACCCTTCTGATTGGCGACGACGAAGACGCGGGTCTCGGCGGGACGCGACAACTGCTCCTGGGGGATCCCCGCGCGGACGAGGACCGTCGCCTGCGCGGCCCGGGCCAACGGCGTGAGGTCGTCGTCCTGCACCGCAGCCCGCTCGGCCAGTTGCGCCGCCGTCAGCGGCATCGAGGGGGGAGTGGAGGCAACCGGTCCGGTTGTTTCACGTGAAACGCTGCTGTCGTCCACCTGTGGATAACCAGGGGCGTTCTGTGGAGACTCACGCTCAGCACCCACCTCATGATCGGTGGAAAACTCAGGACCCGGTCCCATGGAGTCGCTCACGACTTCCTCCTCTTTCGCCGATCCGTTGCGGCGCGCGAACCCCGGGATCCGCGCTGGCCACGAAGCGGCAACGATACGCGGGCGGGATCCGCCCACGACAGTCGGACGATGCGGATCGGTTCGACGGCACCCGAGGCCGCCAACTCCGCACCCAGTTCTTCGATGACGGCCGGGGCACAGCCCAGCCGACGACAGGTCTCCTCGGCAGCGGCGACCTCGTCGGCCGCACTGCTGCCCTTCATGGCCAACAGGGCACCCGACGGCGCCACCAACGGCATGCACCACGTGGCGAGCTTGTCGAGCGCAGCGACAGCGCGGGCGGTCACGACGTCGTAGGTCGCCTTGCCGTGGAGCGCGTCGGCGCGGCCGCGGACCACCTCGACGTTGTCGAGGCCGAGGCGATCGACCGCCTCCTCCAGGAAGGTCGTCCGGCGCAGCAGCGGCTCGATCAGCGTCACCCGGACGTCCGGGCGGGAGAGAGCCAGCACGAGGCCGGGCAGGCCCGCTCCGGACCCGACGTCAGCAACCGTGGCGTCGGCGGGCAGGGCGGCGGCCAGCAGGCCGCAGTTGATCAGGTTGCGCTCCCACAGACGGGGAGTCTCCCTCGGGCCGATCAGTCCTCGAACGACACCATCGGTGGCGAGGAGGTCGGCGTACGCGAGGACCAGGTCCTGTCGGTCGGCAGGGAAGACGTCCGCGAGGACCGCGGGGGGAGGCGGCAGCACCCCCGGGCCCGCCTCTTCCTCGGAAGGGGAGGGCACCGGGGGTGCAGAGTCGTCGCCGTGTTTCACGTGAAACGTCGAGCGTGGAACGTCAGGCCGGGAGGACCACGACGTAGCGCCGCGGCTCCACCCCAGCGGACTCCGAGCGCAGGCCCGCGGCCGCGACGGCGTCGTGCACGATCTTGCGCTCGAAGGGAGACATCGGGTCGAGCGACACCGGCTCGCCGGACTCGACGACCTGGGCCGCGGTCTCGGTTCCGAGCTGGGTCAGGCGCGTGCGCTTGTCGGCCCGGAACCCGGAGACGTCCAGCATCAGGCGGGAGCGCTCGCCGGTCTCGCGGTAGACCGCGAGCCGGGTCAGCTCCTGCAGGGCCTCCAGGACCTTGCCGTCGCGCCCCACCAGCTGGCTGAGGTCGGCACCGACGATCGACACGGCGGCGCGATCCGCCTCGACGTCGATGTCGAGGTCGCCGTCCAGGTCCGCGATGTCCAGCAGCTCCTCGAGGTAGTCGGCCGCGATGTCGCCCTCCTGCTCGAGACGGGACACCTTGTCACTGGCCGGAGCCTGCTGCTCCTGGTCGTCGGCTGCCGTCTCGGTCACGAGGTCGGTCTCGATCTCCGCGCTCACTTGGTCTCTCCATCGTTCGTGTCGGGCTCGGTCGCCGGGTCGTATCCGTCCCAGTCCTCCGAGTTGTTCTTGGCCGAGCCGGCGGCGCCCTGGCCGCCCGGCTTCGGGGTGCTCTTGCGCTGCGAGCGCGTCTGGCGCTTCGGCTGCTGCCGCGTGCTGGGGCGCTGCTCAGGCTCGAGGACCGTGTCGGTCTCCGTCTCCGCGACGGTGTGGCCGTGACGCTGGGCCTTCGCACGGTCACGGTCCTGCTTGGCCTTGAAGGCCGGCGTACCAGGCGCGGGGTTGTTGCGGATGACGTAGAACTGCTGGCCCATGGTCCACAGGTTGGAGGTCGTCCAGTAGAGGAGGACACCGATGGGGAAGGCGATACCACCGAGACCGAAGGCGACCGGGAGGATGTAGAGCAGCATCTTCTGCTGCTGGGCGTAGGGTCCGCTCATCGCCTCGGCGGGCATGTTCTTGGCCATCAGCTGCCGCTGGGTCGTGAAGGTGGTGGCGGTCATGGCCAGCACCAGGATCGCGGCGACGATCATCACGCCGGCGTGCGGCGTCGGGCCCCAGGTCCGCGAGGCCCAGAAGTTGCCGTCGATGGGCAGGCTGCCGAAGATCTTGGCGTGGCCGAACTCGTGGGCCTTGGCAGCGGTGAGGAAGCCGTGCGGCTTGTCCGCCTTCGCGGCCTGGGAGAGCAGTCGGAAGAGCGCGAAGAAGATCGGCATCTGCAGCAGGATCGGCAGACAGGACGCGAACGGGTTCGTCCCGGCGTCCTTGTAGAGCTTCATCGTCTCCTCGGCCAGCTTCTGCCGGTCGTGGCCGTACTTCTTCTGCAGCTCCTTCACCTTGGGCTGCAGCAGCTGCATGTTGCGGCTGGACTTGATCTGCTTGACGAACAGCGGGATCAGCGCCGCGCGGATGACCAGAGTCAGACCGATGATCGACAGCGCCCAGGACAGGCCGCCCTTGGGGTCGAGGCCGATGATGTCGAAGAACTTGTGCCACCCCAGCAGGACCGCGGAGATGATGTAGTACAGCGGCACCATGATGAAGTGGCCGATGTCGCCGATAATGCCCACTAGTGGTTCTCTCCTTGGGTGGTTCCGCCGGCGGTTGCCGACAGCAGGTCGGGGGTGGGGGAGTGGTCACGCCCGGGGACACCGGGGACATGGTCCACGCCGCCCGGGGACCACGGGTGGCAGCGCAACAAGCGGCGTCCGGCCAGCCAGGTTCCCTTCAGCGGTCCGTGCGTCTGCAGCGCCTGCACGGCGTACGCCGAGCACGACGGGTAGTAGCGGCAGGTCTGGCCCAGGAACGGGCTGAGCAGCAGCTGGTAGGCGCGCACGAGAACGATCAGCAGCCCTGCGACTGCCCGACTGATCATCGTGGCGAACGCCTTCACCGCTCCTCCTGCCCCGAACCGGTCGTCGCGAGCACGCGCTGCAGACAACGGCCCAGGTCGCCGTCCAGTTCCTGGTACGACGAGGAGCCGGCTGCCGCCTGGGCGCGAACGACCAGCACCGAGCCGTGGGGGAGCGAGGCCACGTGCGGGCGCACCGCGTGGCGCAGGCGTCGCTTGACCCGGGTCCGGGTGACCGCGTTGCCGACGGCCTTGCTGACGACGAACCCGACGCGTGCCGAGCCGCGACCAGCGGAGGTCGCGAGCGCAGCGTCCCCGGACATGCCGACAACCTGCTGCTCATCGGGGAGCAGCAGGTGGGCGACGAGGGTGCGCGATCCCGCGCGACGACCCCGCCGGCTGGCGCTGCGGAAGAGATCCGGATCGCTCAGCCGGTGTTCGGCCGACAGCACGGTCAGCCCCACGGGAACCGCTGGGCGGACACGCTGGTCCGTCCTCAGACGGACAGGCTCTGACGGCCCTTCCGGCGACGGTTCGCCAGGATGGCGCGACCGGCGCGGGTGCGCATCCGCAGACGGAAACCGTGCACCTTGTGACGACGACGGTTGTTGGGCTGGTAGGTCCGCTTGCTCACGAATCTGCCTCTTTCAAGTTGCTACGTGCGGGAAGGGTCTCCGGCAGCCGGCAGCCGACCCGTTGCGGACACGCCACGGGGACGCATTCGTCGAGAGCCGATCGACACGTCGGCCGGCACCGCGCAGCCACGGGTCGAAGATCGCTCTTGACGTGTCGTGGACATGCGGCACCGGTCGACACCGGTTGACCAAGGAACGGTACGCGCAGGCGCGATCCAGGGTCAAACCGGCGACGCCCGAATTGCACTCGCGCGACCGGGATCACAGCCTGTGGATAGCGGGTTGATCAATGCCAGTGAGACGGTTAGGTTCGACCGATCCGGGTTTCCCCCGCCCGCACCGATCGACTCGCCGCGGCGACTGGACCGGCCGGCCCCGATCTCCACCGAGATCATGGCGCTGACCTGCGGAAAGTCTGCTGAAGATGTCGTTCGAGCGGGCCTCGGTGACGCATCCTCGACCCGATGGTGCAACAGTTCACAACCTGTGGACAAACCTGTGCAAACGAGAGGGAGTGGCGTGACCGGACACCCGGATCAGCCCCAGGCCGACACCACGAGCAGCACCCCCGCACCCGCGTCCGGTGCTCCCACCGGCGCTCCTCCCAGCGCGCCGCCGCTCGATCCGGCCACGGCCCGCCTCAACGAGGAGTGGGTCCGCGTCGTCGGCGACCTGCAGACCCACCAGAGGGCATGGCTCCAGGCGAGCCGGCCGGTGACCCTGCACGGGACGACCGCGATCGTGGCCGTGCCGGACGACTTCACCCGCAAGCGGCTGGAGGGTCGCCTGCGCGGCGAGCTCGAGGACGCCCTCACCGAGCGCTTCGGACACGACGTCCAGCTCGCCGTCACCGTGGATGCCACACTCCGCGCGGACGTCGTCGCCGACCAGGCCGCGACGTACGACGAGGGCTCGAACTTCGACGGTGGCTATGACACGCCGGGGCACGAGACGGCCAGCGACAGTGGTCCGAGCTATGACCGGTCCGGCTTCGACACGACCTACCCGTCCAGCCCGTCCAACGAGCTCGTGGGAGACGGGTCACCCGACGTACGCCGCGAGGCCGACGATCGACAAGTCTCCATGTCGACAAATCGATCTGGCGATTCATCGATCGGTGACTCGGACCTGACGGCAGCAACGGCCGGTCCCGCGGCGACGCCGAGTGGCGAGTCCCGGCTCAACCCGAAGTACACCTTCGAGACCTTCGTCATCGGCTCCTCCAAC
>JASLDK010000208.1 GCA_030145945.1 Nocardioides sp. | reverse complement strand
GCCGCTGATGTACGACCTCATCGAGCAGAAGCGGTCCGTGCGCAAGCTCTACACCGAGTCCCTCATCGGTCGTGGCGACATCACGATCGAGGAGGCCGAGCATGTCCAGCGCGACTGCCGCCGAAAGCTGAAGCGGAACATCACCAAGGTGCGCGAGGCCGACCGCAAGCCCGACGAGTGGACGACCGTCCCGGACTACCCGGACAAACCGGAGGGCGAGACCCAGACCTCGGTCACCCCGGAGGTCCTGAAGCGGATCGCCGACGCCTACGTCACCCCGCCGGACGGGTTCACCGTGCATCCGAAGGTGATGCCGCAGCTGCAGCGTCGAGCCGCGGCCATCGCCGACGGTCCGATCGACTGGGGCACCGGCGAGATCCTCGCCTTCGGCTCGCTGCTGATGGACGGTCGCCCGGTCCGGCTCGCCGGACAGGACTCGCGCCGCGGCACGTTCGTCCAGCGGTTCGCGACGATCATCGACCGGCACAACGCCGACGAGTGGACCCCGCTGTCCAACCTCACCGAGGACCAGGCCAAGTTCCACGTCTACGACAGCCTGCTGTCGGAGTACGCCGCCCTCGGCTTCGAGTACGGCTATTCCGTCGCCCGCCCGGAGGCTCTCGTCCTGTGGGAGGCGCAGTTCGGCGACTTCGTCAACGGAGCCCAGTCGGTCATCGACGAATACATCTCCGCCGGCAAGACCAAGTGGGGCCAGGACTCCGGTGTCGTGCTGCTCCTGCCGCACGGCTACGAGGGCCAGGGGGCTGACCACTCCTCCGCGCGCATCGAGCGCTTCCTGACCCTGTGCGCCGACGAGGCGATGGTCGTCGCCCAGCCGTCCACGCCGGCCTCGCACTTCCACCTGCTGCGCCGGCACTCCCTGGGCGGGGAGCACAAGCCGCTCATCGTCTTCACCCCGAAGTCGATGCTCAAGCGCAAGGAGGCCGCATCGCTGCCGTCCGACTTCACCTCCGGCGAGTTCCGCCCGGTGATCGGCGACGGCACGGTCGACCCCGCCAAGGTGAGGACCGTGCTGCTGGTGTCGGGCCGGTTGACCTGGGACCTCGTGGTGGAGCGCAAGAAGGCCGAGCGCGACGACATCGCGATCGTGCGGGTCGAGCAGCTCTACCCGTGGCCGGTCGAGGCGATCAAGGCAGAGTTGGCGAAGTACCCCGACGCCAAGGTCAAGTGGGTCCAGGACGAGCCCTACAACCAGGGCCCGTGGCCGTCGTACCACCTCAACGTGGTGCCGCAGCTCGGTCGCGAGGTGGAGCCGGTCACCCGTGCCGCCTCGTCGACCACTGCGGTCGGCACGGCCAAGCGTCACCAGGAAGAGGCCAAGGTTCTCATCGAGAACGCCTTCTCCTGATGTATTTCACCGATCGCGGGATCGAGGAGCTCGAGCAGCGCCGGGGTGACGAGGAGGTCACCCTGGCATGGCTCGGCGACCGGCTGCAGGAGTTCGTCGACACGCATCCCGAGTTCGAGACGGCCGTCGAGCGGTTCGCCACCTGGCTGGCCCGCCTCGACGACCCTGAGGACTGAAACACCCGACCGGCGGACCACGCTAGGGTCGGCGCGTGAGCGACGACCTGATCGACTACGCGACCTGGGGTGAGCGGTTCTTCGCAGCCGCGGTCACCTCCGAACGCGTCCTGAACGGCGTCAACGTGCTGTCGGGACGCTCGATCGATGTCGGACCGCTCGGCGTCGGTCCCGGACGGATCGCGAAGGTCACCGCCAGGGGCAGGATCGGCACCGCGACGGGTCAACGCACGGGCGCGGACCCGGTCGTGTTCCACATCGACCTGCCCGTGACGTTGACGTTCAGCCTCGACCTCGGCATGGACAAGCAGAATTTCGACGCCGACATCGTCGTCCCGCTCACCATCACCGCTCGTGGTCGCACGGACCTCGCCATCGTGCTCGAGGTTGCGGCGCCGCAGGCCGGCCAGGTCGTCGTACGCCTCAGGGCGCAGGGTTTGCGGGCCTCCTTGACCAGCAAGGCCGCCAACGTCGAGGGCGAGTTGCGTCGGTTCATCGCGAAGTACGTCGCCAAGGAGCTCGACAAGCCCTACGTGCGGGACGCAACCATCATCGACGTCGGTGCCGCGGTGGAGAAGGCAGCCGCCGGGCTGGGACCGCGCGAGGAGAGCGCGATGGCCGACGAACTGACCGATGACCTCCCTGCGGCAATGGAGGCCGAGCTCGAGCAGACCGCCCAGATGTTCTTGGAGGAACAATGAGCTATCCCCCGGCGCCCTGGCACATGCACGGCTCGATGTGGCTCTCGGTGTTCAGGCTCGGCACAGCGGTCGACGCGCAGCGTCCGGCAGGGACGTACGGCGTCGCGCTGGTGTCCTACGGGTAGCCGAGCCCGCTGACCTATCGCGAGCTCCTGGGGGCACGGACGATCAGGAACAGCGCAGGCAGGAGCGCGGTGACGATCACCGACATCTGGGTGGACTCGCCGGACTCGCGTGACGGCGGTCGGGCCCTGTGGGCCATTCCCAAGGAACTGTGCGACTTCGACATGGAGTCGAGTTTCCGGGGGCCGCTCTCCTCGACCGACTGGACGGCCACGCTCGAGCGTCGACCGATCGCGGAGGCGAGCTTCACCGACGTGTCGCGTGCGGCGCTGCGGGTTCCCTTCTCCGGCCTGGTCGAGCAGCCCGGCATCCCCGAGCATCCTGCGACGGCCGACGTCACGATGAAGGGCACCGCCAAGGCTCTCCCCTGCCGCGGGCGCTGGTCCTTCGCAGCAGACGGGCCCCTCGCGTTCATGCGAGAGGCCCGTCAACTGGGATCGTTCAGGATGGCCGACTTCAGGTTGGCCTTCGACTGACTCAGTCGGCAGCCGGAGCCTCGCCGATCTCCTCCGCCGGAGCAGACTCGGCGTGCTCGGCCAGCGCCCGACGCGACGAGTCACGGATCTCGAAGACCTCGGTCGCGAAACCACCCACCGCAGCGGCGACATCGCCGACCGCCTTCGTCAGGATCGTTGCGACCTCGCCAACCGTGTTGGCCGCCGCTTCGGCGCCAGCCTGGATGGCGTCCTTGGCGATCTCGCTCTTGCTCAGCTGGTCTCGTCCGGTCATGACGTGGATTCTCCCAGCAGAAGTGTCAGGCAGCCAACGAGTCGTCGGTCACGGCGGCCTGCGGACCACGGACCGGGGCCTCGCCCTGGGTGCCGCCCGGGAAGGACAACCGGACGATCTTCGCGAAGACACTGAAGAGCTGCTTGTGCAACGGGCCCTTGTTGTAGGGCAGGCCGTAGCGCTCGCAGATCTCCTGCACCTCGACGGCCATCTCCGGGTAGCGCCGGGCCGGCACGTCGGGGAAGAGGTGGTGCTCGATCTGGTGCGAGAGGTTGCCGCTCATCACATGCATCAGGTTGCTGCCCGTGATGTTCGCGGATCCGAGCATCTGGCGCAGGTACCACTGTCCGCGGGTCTCGTTCTCGGTCTCCTCGACCGTGAAGCTCGCGACGCCCGCCGGGAAGTGGCCGCAGAAGATGATGTTGAAGGTCCAGACGTTGCGGACCAGGTTGGCGACCGCATTGCCCGCCAGCGTGCTGAGGAACAGCGGGCCGGTCAGGGCGGGGAAGAGAACATAGTCCTTGAGGACCTGCTTGCCCATCTTCTTGCGGATCCGACGCCAGATCGGCGCGTTCTCGCCACGCCACAGGTGACGGCGGCCAGCGACGACCTCCTCGACCTCGAGGTCGTGCACGGCGACGCCCCACTCGAAGAAGGTCATCAGCAAGAACGCCCACAGCGGGTTGCCGAGGTAGTAGGGGTTCCACT
>JASLDK010000194.1 GCA_030145945.1 Nocardioides sp. | reverse complement strand
GTCGCCCGGCGACCTGCTGCCCGTCTCCGACGACGACCCGCGGCTGGTCCCGACGTACTCCTTCGGCGACGACCCGCTCGACACCGACGACAAGGCCCAGATCCGCCAGGTCGCCAAGGACCTCGGTCTCGGCCGGGTCCGGGTGCTCTCGCCCGAGGGCCGCGACGCCGCCGCCGAGCGCTGGTACGACGGCGAGGCGGGCCCCGACGCCCCGATCGCCAAGGCCGCGCCCGATCACTGCCACTCCTGCGGCTTCCTGGTGAGGCTCAACGGATCGCTGTCGGAGTTGTTCGGTGTGTGCGCCAACGGTGACGCCAACGACGACGGTCGTGTCGTGGCGCTGCAGCACGGCTGCGGTGCGCACTCCGAGGTCCGGCTCAGCAAGCGGCAGCAGCCCCAGCCCCCGGCCCCGCCGGTGGTCGACACCATCTCGCAGGACAACCTCGAACGATTCTGACTTCAACGCTGCCGCGCTGAGGTTCAGGCGCGCGTCAGGATGCTGACCGCATAGCGGTCGTCCACCGGGCGCAGGTCGTAGCCGCCGAACCGGTGCTGGACGACCAGCCCGGATGCCTCGACATCGGCGAGGAACTCCTCGACCGGATAGGCCCGGGCGGTCGCCGGTCCGTCCTGCAGGTGGAAGCCGACCAGGATCCGACCGCCCGGCGCGAGCAGCGACCCGAGACGTTCCAGGACGGCCACCTCGGTGTCCTCGGCGACGAAGACGAGGACGTTGCCGACGCACACGATGAGGTCGTACGCCGACGGCGCGCCCGCCGACGCGAGCGACTCGGGCGTCAGGGCGAGGATCTCGAGGGGGACGACGCGCAGGTCCGGCCAGGCCGCGCGGGACTGTTCGACGAGGTGGGGGTCGGGTTCGGCGGCGGTGACGTCGTGGCCGAGGCCGTGGAGATGGGCGCCGATCCGGCCCATGCCGGAGCCGGCGTCGAGGATCGTGGCGCCCCGGGCGACCAGGGTGTCGGCCAGCCGCGCCTCACCGACGACGTCGACGCCCTGGGCGATGAGCTCGGCGAACCGGTCGCCGTACCCGCTGTTGCGGTGACCGCCGAGCGCCCACCGGGTGGGCGGCAGCGGCGGGGCAATGTCAGGCATCGAGCTCACGCTCGGCGCGCACGCGACGGCGACGCTTGCAGTGTTCGGTGCCGAGCAGACCGAGGCCGACGCCGGTCAGGCACATCCACAGCAGCCACATGTCGCCGTCCTCCTGGAGGCGGCCGTAGAAGGGCAGCAGACCGATGAAGGCGAGCAGGAAGAGGCCCGTGCCGACCTGGAGGGTGCGGACGCCGTCGACGTCGAGCGGTTCGACGGGCGCGATCAGATAGGTCCGGTTGCCGAACTCGTGCTGGGTCGGCTGGTCGTCACGGAACTCCACGAGAGGAACCCTACTCGCGCTGGAATAATTACCGAAGGTAATGACTTATGCTAACGACATGCCCACACTCGACAACGACGCGCGCCTTGGTGGCAGGCGAGGTGCTGCGCTGGCGGATCCGGCAGGAGCAGTCGCGACCGAGCTCCGCTTCGCCGTCATGCGTCTGCGGCGCCGGCTTGCCCGCGAGCGGCATCCCGACAACGACCTCAGCGTTTCCTCGATGGCGGTGCTCTATGCGCTCATGCGGTACGGCGACCTGGCCGTCGGCGCCCTCGCTGCGCGTGAGCAGGTCCAGCCGCCGAGCATGACCCGCACGGTCACGGCGCTCGCCGACGCGGGCCTCGTCGAGCGCTGCGCGCACCCGAGCGACGGTCGCCAGGTCGTCGTACGCATCAGCGATGAGGGTCGGGCGGTCGTCGCCGCCGACCTCACCCGGCGCGACCGTTGGCTCTCGCGTCGTCTCGAAGACCTGACCGCCGAGGAGCGCGACCTGCTGCGCCGTGCGGCCCCGATCCTGCAGCGCCTGGCCGAAGCAGACTGACCCGAAGGAGATATCACGAGCCCCCGATTCCGCTCCCTGTCCCACCCCAACTACCGGCTCTACTTCGCCGGCAGCCTGGTCTCCAACGTCGGCACCTGGATGCAACGCGTCGCCCAGGACTGGTTGATCCTCACCATCCCCGGCAACGGCGGCGCCGCTCTCGGTATCACCACCGGGCTGCAGTTCCTGCCGGTCCTGCTGCTCTCGCCGTACGCCGGCGTGGTCGCTGACCGCATCCCCAAGCGGGTCCTGCTGCAGATCACCCAGGCAGTGATGGCGCTCGCCTCCTTTGCGCTCGGGTTGATCGCGGCCTTCGGTGTCGCCGAGACCTGGCACATCTACCTGATCGCCTTCCTGTTCGGCATCGGCGCGGCCTTCGACGGCCCTGCCCGCCAGGCGTTCGTTTCCGAGATGGTCGGCTCCGACGACGTCACCAACGCGGTCAGTCTCAACTCGGCGGCCTTCAATGCTGCCCGCATGATCGGTCCCGGTCTCGCTGGTCTGATGATCGGAGTCGGGGGAGGGGGGATGCGCGCCACCGGGTGGGTGATCCTGTTCAACGCCTTGTCCTACCTCGCCGTGATCGGCCAGCTGCGCCGGATGGACCCGGCCAGCCTCGCCACGCCACGCCCCGCGGCACGGACTCCCGGCATGCTGCGCGAGGGCGTCTCCTATGTCCGCAGCCAGCCGAAGATGCTGATGATCCTGGTGCTGGTGTTCTTCGTCGGCACCTTCGGCATGAACTTCCAGATCACCTCCGCCCTGATGGCCACCGAGGTGTTCGGCAAGGGTGCCGAGGAGTACGGCATCCTCGGCTCGGTCCTCGCCATCGGCTCGCTGACCGGGGCGTTGGTCGCCGCCGGGCGAACTCGGGTGCGGGTGCGGCTGTTGATGGGTGCGGCCGTGGTCTTCGCCATCGTTGAGATCGCGGCCGGGGTCATGCCGTCGTACCTCACCTTCGTCTTGCTGTGCCCCCTGATGGGCTTCTCCGTGATCACCGTCCTCACCTCCTGCAACGCCCTCCTGCAGGTCGAGTCCGCGCCGGCCTTCCGCGGTCGGGTGATGGCGATCTACATGACCATCGTGATGGGTGGAACCCCGATCGGATCGCCGTTCATCGGTTGGATCGGCGAGCAGTACGGCGCGCGCTGGACGCTGATCGTCGGCGGGGTGCTCGTCCTGGTCGGCGTGGGACTCGCCGTCGTGGTCCGGAGTCTGACGGGCAGCCGCGTCGGCGCCCGCGGTGAGACCCCGGTGCCGGGACCTGCCATGCTTCGCCCGTGAATCAGGCAGAGTTCAGCACCCCGGGCGCCGGTGGCGCGCTCGATCGTTGGTTCCACATCTCCGAGCGCGGCTCGTCCGTCGGTCAGGAGGTGCGGGGCGGCATCGTCACGTTCTTCACGATGGCCTACATCGTCGTGCTCAACCCGCTGATCCTCGGTTTCGCGACCGATGTGGACGGCAAGTTCCTCGGTGGCGGCTCCGCCCCGAACCTTGCCGCGATCGCAGCCGGTACGGCTCTGGTGGCCGGTGTGCTGACGATCCTGATGGGCGTCGTGGCCAACTATCCGCTGGCGCTCGCGACCGGCCTGGGCCTCAACGCATTCCTGGCGTTCTCGGTGGCGAGCCAGATGACGTGGGCCGACGCGATGGGTCTGGTCGTCATCGAGGGTGTGGTCATCCTCGTGCTGGTGCTGACCGGGTTCCGTACGGCGGTCTTCCGCGCGGTCCCGGCCCAGCTGAAGGTGGCGATCTCGGTCGGCATCGGCTTGTTCATCGCCCTGATCGGCTTCGTCGACGCAGGTCTGGTGAAGCGGATCCCGGACGCCGCCAAGACGACCGTCCCCGTCCAGTTGGGCGCCGACGGCAACCTCAGCGGCTGGCCGGTGCTGGTCTTCGTCATCGGACTGCTGCTGATGCTCGCCCTGTGGGTGCGCAAGGTGCGCGGCGCGATCCTGATCTCGATCGTCGTGATGACCGTCGTCGCGATCATCATCGAGAAGGTCGGCGACCTGGGCAGCGGTGCGGTGAAGGCCGGTGGCTGGGCGCTCAGCGTCCCCGCTTGGCCCAGCGACTTCCACGCTCCCGACTTCGGGACGCTCGGCGAGTTCAACCTGCTGGGGTCGTGGGACAAGGCGGGCGTCGTCACCGTCCTGCTGCTGATCTTCTCCCTCCTGCTGGCCGACTTCTTCGACACGATGGGCACGATGACGGCCATCGGCGCCGAGGCCAACCTGCTCGACGAGGAGGGCATGCCGCCGAACGCCGAGCGGATCCTTGTCGTCGACTCGCTCGCCGCGGTCGCTGGCGGTGCCGCCGGTGTCTCGTCCAACACGTCCTACATCGAGTCCGCCTCGGGGGTGGGCGAGGGCGCCCGCACCGGCCTGGCATCGATGGTGACCGGCGTCTTGTTCCTCGGTGCCATCTTCTTGTCGCCGCTGGTCGCGATGATCCCGTCGGAAGCCGCCGTTCCGGCTCTGGTCCTGGTCGGGTTCTTGATGATGCAGCAGGTCACCGGCATCGAGTGGAACGACCCCGAGATCGCGATCCCGGCGTTCTTGACCATCGTGCTGATGCCCTTCACCTACTCGATCTCGGTGGGCATCGGCGTCGGTTTCGTGACCTATGTGTTCCTCAAGCTGGTGCGCGGCAAGGCGAGCGCGGTGCACCCGTTGATGTGGGTGGTGGCCGGCTTGTTCGTGGTCTACTTCGCGATCGACCCGATCACCCGGCTGCTGACCTGATCTGAGCCCGATCCGGGCGGGTTCCGACATTTTGGCCCTGCAACGGATGCGCGGGTATTCTCGATCCTCGTGTCTGGGGAGACCCGGATCGCAGCCTGCCTGTCGGAAGCGCGATGTCGCGACGGGGCATGACCACAAGGCACAGCAACAAGGCACAGCGCAACGAGCAAGACCTCCGAGCCCGACATCGTGTCGAGCCGTGACGACAACAGGAAAGGGAACCACCCGGTGCCCACCATCAATCAGTTGGTCCGCAAGGGCCGCCAGGACAAGGTGTCGAAGACCAAGACGCCTGCCCTGAAGGGTTCGCCCCAGCGACGCGGTGTGTGCACCCGCGTCTACACCACCACCCCGAAGAAGCCGAACTCCGCCCTCCGCAAGGTCGCCCGTGTGCGCCTGAGCAGTGGCGTCGAGGTCACCGCCTACATCCCGGGTGAGGGTCACAACCTGCAGGAGCACTCGATCGTGCTCGTCCGCGGCGGTCGTGTGAAGGACCTGCCCGGTGTTCGCTACAAGGTCATCCGCGGCGCCCTGGACACCCAGGCCGTGAAGAACCGTAAGCAGGCTCGCAGCCGCTACGGCGCCAAGAAGGAGAAGAGCTGACATGCCGCGCAAGGGCCCCGCGCCGAAGCGTCCCATCGACGTCGACCCGGTCTACGGTTCGCAGCTGGTGACCCAGCTTGTGTCGAAGGTTCTGCAGGACGGCAAGAAGCAGGTTGCTCAGCGGATCGTCTACTCCGCTCTGGAGGGCACCCGCGAGAAGACCGGCGTTGACCCGGTCATCACCCTCAAGCGTGCGCTCGACAACGTGCGCCCCGCGCTCGAGGTCAAGTCCCGCCGCGTCGGCGGTGCGACCTACCAGGTCCCGATCGAGGTCAAGGGCAACCGTGGCACCACGCTGTCGCTGCGGTGGCTCGTGGGCTACGCCCAGGACCGTCGTGAGAAGACGATGGCCGAGCGCCTCCAGAACGAGATTCTTGACGCCGCCAACGGCCTCGGTGCCGCGGTGAAGAAGCGCGAGGACACCCACAAGATGGCCGAGTCCAACAAGGCATTCGCCCACTACCGCTGGTGATCTGATCGTGACGGGTGCCGCTCTCGCGGTGCCCGTCACGACACCACCCGCTCCATCCCCGAGCAATACCACCGACCTAAGGAACGCTGACTCACGTGGCAGTCGACATCACGACGGACCTCAACGCCGTCCGCAACATCGGCATCATGGCGCACATCGACGCCGGCAAGACCACCACCACCGAGCGGATCCTGTTCTACACCGGCATCACCTACAAGATCGGTGAGGTCCACGATGGCGGCGCCACGATGGACTGGATGGAGCAGGAGCAGGAGCGCGGCATCACGATCACGTCGGCCGCGACGACCTGCTGGTGGAAGAAGCACCAGATCAACATCATCGACACCCCCGGTCACGTCGACTTCACCGTCGAGGTCGAGCGCTCGCTGCGCGTCCTCGACGGCGCCGTCGCCGTCTTCGACGGCGTGGCCGGTGTCGAGCCGCAGACCATGACGGTCTGGCGTCAGGCCAACAAGTACGCCGTCCCGCGGATGTGCTTCATCAACAAGCTCGACCGGACCGGTGCCGACTTCTACCGCGTCGTCGACTCGATCGTGGCCAAGCTCAACTCCACCCCGCTGGTCCTCCAGCTCCCGATCGGCGCCGAGGGCGACTTCGTCGGCGTCGTCGACCTGGTCGAGATGAACGCCAAGGTGTGGCGCGGCGAGACCGCTCAGGGTGAGGACTACGTCGTCGAGGAGATCCCCGCCGACCTGGCCGACAAGGCCGCGGAATACCGCGAGAAGCTCGTCGAGACCCTCGCCGAGGCCGACGACGACATCATGGAGGTCTACCTCGAGGACGGCGACACGTTCGACGTGCCGACCCTCAAGGCCGCCATCCGTCGTGCGACCCTCGCCGACAAGGTCAACCCGATCCTCACCGGCACCGCGTTCAAGAACAAGGGTGTGCAGCCCCTGCTCGACGCCATCGTCGACTACCTCCCCTCGCCGCTCGACGTGGACGGCATCGTCGGTCACAAGCCCGGCGCTGAGGAGACCCCCGAGAACGAGATCGTCCGCAAGCCGTCCAGCGAGGAGCCGCTGGCCGCCCTCGCCTTCAAGATCGCGGCTGACCCGCACCTGGGCAAGCTGACGTTCGTCCGCGTCTACTCCGGCAGGCTCGAGGCCGGCGGCACCGTGCTCAACACGAGCAACGGCCGCAAGGAGCGGATCGGCAAGGTCTACCAGATGCACGCCAACAAGCGTGAGGAGATCGCGTCGGTCGGCGCCGGCCAGATCGTCGCCGTGATGGGCCTCAAGGACACCCGAACCGGTCACACCCTCTCGGACTCGTCCAAGCAGGTCGTGCTGGAGTCGATGACCTTCCCGGCCCCGGTGATCTCGGTCGCCATCGAGCCGAAGACCAAGGCCGACCAGGAGAAGCTCGGCGTGGCCATCGGCCGTCTCGCCGAGGAGGACCCGACCTTCGTCGTCAAGACCGACGAGGAGACCGGCCAGACCATCATCTCCGGCATGGGCGAGCTCCACCTGGAGATCCTCGTCGACCGGATGAAGCGCGAGTTCAAGGTCGAGGCGACCGTCGGCAAGCCGCAGGTCGCCTACCGCGAGACCATTCGCGCCGAGGTCGCCAACCACAGCTACACCCACAAGAAGCAGACCGGTGGTTCGGGTCAGTTCGCCAAGATCGTCATCTCGATCGCGCCGAACGTCGACCCCGAGACCGGGCTGGGTGCCGGCTACGAGTTCGTCAACAACGTCACCGGTGGTCGCGTCCCGCGCGAATACATCCCGTCGGTCGACAACGGTGCGCAGGAGGCCATGGAGTTCGGCGTCCTCGCCGGCTACCCGATGGTCGACGTGAAGGTCGCGCTCGAGGACGGCGCCTACCACGACGTCGACTCCTCGGAGCTCGCGTTCAAGATCGCCGGCATCCAGGCGTTCAAGGAGGCCGCTCGCAAGGCGAAGCCGGTCCTCCTCGAGCCGATGTTCGCCGTCGAGGTCACCACCCCCGAGGACTACCTCGGCACGGTCATCGGTGACATCAACAGCCGTCGCGGCCAGATCCGCGCACAGGAGGAGCGTCACGGCGACATCGTCGTGGCCGCCCTTGTGCCGTTGTCCGAGATGTTCGGGTACGTTGGCGACCTGAGGTCCAAGACCTCCGGTCAGGCGTCGTACTCGATGGAGTTTGACTCGTACGCCGAGGTTCCAACGAACGTCGCCGACGAGATCATCAAGAAGGCGCGCGGAGAGTAGTTCCCACCAGGGACTGCTCGATGCAGACCCTCGGCGCAATACCCCCTTTCAGTACGAGTCAAGTAACAATCCTCAGGAGGAGCCAGTAATGGCGAAGGCCAAGTTCGAGCGGACCAAGCCGCACGTCAAGATCGGCACGATCGGTCACATCGACCACGGCAAGACCACGCTGACCGCAGCCATCTCGAAGGTGCTGCACGACGCCTACCCGGACCTCAACGAGGCGTCGCCGTTCGACCAGATCGACAAGGCTCCCGAGGAGCGCCAGCGCGGTATCACCATCTCGATCGCGCACATCGAGTACCAGACCGAGGCGCGCCACTACGCCCACGTCGACTGCCCCGGTCACGCGGACTACATCAAGAACATGATCACCGGTGCCGCGCAGATGGACGGCGCGATCCTGGTCGTCGCCGCCACCGACGGCCCGATGCCGCAGACCCGCGAGCACGTGCTGCTCGCCCGCCAGGTCGGCGTTCCCGCCCTGGTCGTCGCGCTCAACAAGTGCGACATGGTTGACGACGACGAGCTCATCGAGCTCGTCGAGATGGAGGTGCGCGAGCTCCTCTCCGAGTACGAGTACCCGGGCGACGACGTTCCGGTCGTGCGCGTTGCTGCCTTCCCGGCGCTCAACGGCGACGAGAAGTGGGGCAAGTCCGTCCTCGAGCTCATGTCGGCCGTCGACGAGTACATTCCCCAGCCCGAGCGTGAGGTCGACAAGCCGTTCCTCATGCCCGTCGAGGACGTCTTCACGATCACCGGTCGTGGAACGGTCATCACCGGTCGTATCGAGCGCGGCATCGTCAAGGTCAACGAGGAGGTCGAGATCATCGGCATCCGCGACACCGCGATCAAGTCGACCGTCACCGGCGTCGAGATGTTCCGCAAGCTGCTCGACGAGGGCCAGGCTGGCGAGAACGTCGGTCTGCTCCTCCGCGGCACCAAGCGCGAGGACGTCGAGCGCGGCATGGTTGTTGTGAAGCCGGGCACCACCACCCCGCACACCAACTTCGAGGCCTCGGTCTACATCCTCTCGAAGGAGGAGGGCGGCCGCCACACGCCGTTCTTCAACAACTACCGTCCGCAGTTCTACTTCCGGACCACTGACGTGACCGGCGTCGTGACCCTTCCCGAGGGCACCGAGATGGTCATGCCGGGCGACAACACGGACATGGTCGTCGAGCTCATCCAGCCGATCGCCATGGACGAGGGTCTGAAGTTCGCGATCCGCGAGGGTGGCCGCACCGTCGGCGCCGGCCGGGTCACGAAGATCACCAAGTGATCTGACCTGCTTCGTCGGAAGCCCCCGCTGCCTTCGGGCAGCGGGGGCTTCCTGCATTTAGGGCTGGACCGCAGGTGCCGGGACAATGGTCGGGTGGGTGAGCAGACGAATGGGGGAGTGCGGCCGGCGCGACCGCACCACAAGGAGACCGAGGACGGTCGCCGGATGCGGGAGGTGCTGACCTACACGCGGCGGGGAAGCCGGTTCAGCCCTCGGCAGCAGACTGCGTGGGACACCTACGCGGAGCAGTGGGTCATTCCCGACGAGGCCGTCGATGCCCCGGACTTCTCGTGGGCGAGCTGGTTCGGGCGGGAGGCTCCGCTCGTGGTCGAGATCGGTGGCGGCGTCGGTGAGGCGACAGCTGCTCTTGCCGCTGCGCGCCCCGAGGTCAACGTCTTGGCACTCGAGGTCTGGCAGCCGGGTGTTGCCGAGGGGCTCGGGCGCGTCGGCGAGGCGGGCGCGACCAACGTGCGGTTCAGCAGCGTGGATGCGGTGTGGACGTTGGAGCACCTCATCGCACCTGACTCGATCAGCGAGCTGTGGACCTTCTTTCCCGACCCCTGGCACAAGACGCGCCACCACAAGCGGCGGCTGGTCAATCCGGCGTACGCGTCGATGATCGCCTCACGACTGACGCCCGGTGGGCTGTGGCGACTGGCGACCGACTGGGCGGACTATGCCGAGCAGATGATCGGGGTCCTCGACGCGGAGTCCTTGCTCGAAGGCGGAGTGGTCGAGCGGTGGTCAGAGCGACCCGTGACGAAGTTCGAACGCAAGGGCATCGCCAAGGATCGGGTCATCACCGACCTCACCTATCGCCGGGTCGGCTGACCCCGGACAGCAGTGCAGAGTTCACCCACGGATTGCGGCGTGTCGCCCGGGGTGGTTGGTGGGCAGGCGTAGTTTCGCTGTCAGTGGCAGGTGGGGAAGCCGGCCACATCGGGAGGCTGACGTGAACCATCACGACTGCGCAGCCCGGTCCGTCCACAAGGAATAGGGCCGGGGCGGCCCTGGCGCCGTGTGCGGTCCGGTGAGGTGAGTCGTGGGAACCAGTCACGATGAGGGACAGAGCAGCACCCAGCGCCGTACCTATGTCCTGGACACCAGCGTGCTGCTGGCCGATCCGGGCGCTCTGCGGCGCTTCGCCGAGCACGAGGTCGTCCTCCCGGTCGTCGTGATCACGGAGTTGGAGGGGAAGCGGCACCACCCCGAGCTCGGCTACTTCGCGCGCGGCGCCCTGCGCATGCTCGACGAGATGCGCGTCAGCCATGGCCGTCTGGACACGCCCGTCCCGGTGGGCGACCACGGCGGATCGGTGCGCGTCGAGCTCAACCACACCGACGCGTCCTCGCTGCCCTCGGGCTTCCGGCTGGGGGACAACGACACCCGGATCCTCGCCGTCGCCCGCAACCTCGCCGACGAGGGACACTACGTCACCCTCGTCTCCAAAGACCTGCCGATGCGGATCAAGGCCTCGGCAGTCGGTCTCGCGGCCGAGGAATACCGTGGCGAGGCGATCAGCGACTCCGACACCGGCTATTCGGGCATGGCGGAGATGGAGGTCGCCGCCGCCGACCTCGATGAGTTGTACGACGACGGCACCCTCGACCTCGCTGAGGCGCGCGACCTGCCCTGTCACACCGGTCTCGTGCTCCTCTCGGAGCGGGGTACGGCGTTGGGCCGGATCGGACACGACAAGCAGGTGCACCTGGTCCGCGGTGATCGGGAGGCGTTCGGGATCCATGGACGCAGCGCCGAGCAGCGGGTCGCGCTCGAACTGTTGCTGGACCCGGAGGTCGGCATCGTGTCGCTGGGCGGGCGGGCCGGCACCGGCAAGTCCGCCCTCGCCCTGTGTGCCGGCCTCGAGGCGGTGATGGAGCGCCAGCAGCACAAGAAGGTCGTCGTCTTCCGCCAGCTGTTCGCCGTCGGCGGCCAGGAACTCGGCTATCTCCCCGGCTCGGAGTCGGAGAAGATGTCGCCCTGGGGCCAGGCCGTGTTCGACACCCTCGGAGCGCTCACCTCGAAGGACGTGGTCGACGAGATCCTGGACCGCGGCATGCTCGAGGTGCTGCCCCTGACCCACATCCGCGGGCGCTCGCTGCACGACTCCTACGTGATCGTCGACGAGGCCCAGTCGTTGGAACGCAACGTCCTGCTGACGGTGCTCTCCAGGATCGGCGCCAACTCCAAGGTCGTCCTCACCCACGACGTCGCGCAGCGCGACAACCTGCGGGTCGGGCGTCACGACGGTGTGGTCGCCGTGGTCGAGAAGCTCAAGGGGCATCCGCTCTTCGCCCACGTCACCCTCACCCGATCCGAACGCTCCCCGATCGCAGCGCTGGTCACGGAGATGTTGGAGAACGTCGTGGTGTGAGTGTGTAATCGGACGGAGATGGGAGACGCTCTCCGTTCGTGATGACACGTCCCCTGATCCTGCTCGCGTTCCTGTTGGGTCTGCTTGCGCCCCTCGCGCCTGCGCCGGCATCTGCTGCGGCGTACGGCGCGCTGACCGGTCGGGTCGTCGACAGCAAGGGCGCGCCGATGGACGGCGTCATGGTCAACCTGTTCCGTCAGGGTTCGAACGTAGCCGCCGAGTGGAGTAGGACTGCGGCGGACGGCACCTTCGTCTTCCAACCGTCCAACTTTGACGCTCCGGTCACCGGCCCCTATCTGGTCATGCTGGGCTCCGGATGGGACGGGACGACCGCGATCCCGACCTGGTACGACGGATCCGGTGCCGACGGCGGCATCAGGGGCGCAATCACTGGCAGCGACCCGATGACCGACAACGATGTCGCAGCACCAGCTCCTGCCGGCGCGGCGCCGATCACTTTCGCGGCATCGCCCACCCAACTCGGTGACCTCCAAGTCGTGCAGGGTGCGTTGGTCGCTTTCGACAGTCGGGACACCCTCGGCAACACGGTCGACAAGCTGCGGGTCAGTGGGCCGTGGGGCGCCACGGGGCAGTTCAGCGCCGCGACCATCTACCCACCCCATCAGGTGCTGTTCGACGCCGGTCAGCACACGTTCACACTGGAGGCTTCGGCCATCGACCCAGGCGGTCGGCAGCAGATCGCCCTCGATCTCGCCGCGGGTTCGACGAGCACGGTGCCGGTGACCTGGGCCGCGCGGTACTATCTCTTTGCCAACGACCTGACCTGGGGTGAGTGGCGCTCCCCGCTGCCGGGCGAGCGGCCGGGCGTCGGCACGAAACTGCATTCCGGCGCGGTGTTCGCCAACTTCAGCTCGGTCGTCTCCGGCTCGCTGTGGCCCATCAACACGACCTTCCAGTGGTACCGGGGGGCCAAACGGATTGCCGGGGCGACCAAGGCGTCGTACAAGCTCGTTGCCGCCGACCGGGGCAAGAAGGTCAGTTTCCGGATCACCGCTGGTGCGAGGACTGGCTATGCCGCGGCGACCTACGTCGGCCCGCAGGTGAAAGTCGCGGACGTCGCTGCCAGCGTTCGTGCCCGATTCGTCGGTCGTACGGTCAAGGTCAAGGTGCGGCTCAGCAATGGCGCGCGGCCGACCGGACGGATCGCCTTGATGCTGACCAGTGAGTTGCGCTTCCCACTCCCGCTCGTGTCCAAGAAACTGAAGGCGAACGCCCACGGCGACATCACGTTGCGGATCCCCGAGCCCTACTACAAGACGCAAGGCGACACTGGGGTCTTCTTCGCTGTCCGTTTCGTGCCGAGGCACAAGACGATCTCCGTCGGGATCGGGCGTGGTCCCACCGCCGACATCAAGAACGGGACACTCAGCCAATGAACAATGTGACCGTTGATGCTGATGTGAACCCTGGGGCCACAGGTTCCTGAGAATGCCCAGGCAAATCGGCCGTTCGGTTTGCACGGGCCTCGGCCGTCAGGCATGGTGGACGTGGCCACCGATGGTGTGACGCTGATGTCGGGCCGTTTGGGGTTGGTGGCCGAACCCCCTGTTGTCGAGCCCGGATCTCTCTCCTTTGACGAAACACGCCAAACCAGCACCCCGCCACCGAGGTGCTCCGAAGCACGCCCACATCGCCGAGGCGCCCCGCAAGGCTGCCCGCAATGTCGTCGTCCTCTCCTCGGTTGCCGTCGCTGTCACGGGAGCCTCCGTAGCTGCCGGAGTCGCAGGCCAGCAGGCCGCGCCGGCCGCTGCCAGCGCCGACCTCGCCGCCCTCACGCCGACCGGAGCCATCGCGCCCACGCTGTCGGCGAGCACCGAACGCCGCGAACCGGTCATCTCCCGCGACGATCGCCGCCCTGAGGCCGTCCCGGCCAAGTCGGCCGACCTCGCCGGCACCGGCACCGCAGCCATCACCGAGAGCCGCAAGCTCTCCGACTCCGACCCCAAGGACATCGCCCGGGCGCTGCTGAGCGAATTCGGGTTCTCCTCGAGCCAGTTCAACTGCCTCGAGTCCCTGTGGAACCGCGAGTCCGGCTGGCGGGTCAACGCCGACAACCCCTCATCCAGCGCCTACGGCATTCCCCAGGCGCTCCCCGGCTCGAAGATGGCTTCCGCCGGCTCCGACTGGGCCACGAACCCCGCCACCCAGATCCGCTGGGGACTCGGCTACATCAAGAGCCGCTACGGCAGCCCCTGCGGCGCCTGGGGACACTCGCAGTCACATGGTTGGTATTGAGCCTTTCCCCTGCTTGAGCGTGTCGGTTCCGCGCGCCGTCGTATGGACCGCATGATGGGAGGACCGGCGGGGCTCGGGTGTCCCGCTCGACGAAGGGAGCCCGCCATGCTGTGGACCATCATCGTGACGATCATCGGTGGCACGATCATCGGCCTGATTGGCAAGGCCGTCGCTCCGGGCGACCGGACCAAGTTCCCGCTGTCGCTGACCATCGTGTGTGGTGTCGTCGGAATGCTGGTGGGCAGCTTCCTCTACTGGGGCATCGCGGGACACAACAACGCCAACTTCGACGGTCACCCGGCGACGTGGGACAACGCAACCAACGGGATCGACTGGATGCGCCACCTGTGGCAGATCGTCATCGCAGCCGTGGCCGTGATCGTCGCCGCCTCGCTGACCGGACGCAAGAAGGCATGACGCCCGGGCTTACCCTGGGGGCGGCCGCCCTACGGGTGGGTCATCGACCTCAGGTCGAGCGCTGCATCCAGCTGTTCGAGGGTGAGCTCGCCACGGTCGACGTACCCCAGGGCGAGCACGGTCTCGCGGATCGTGGCGCCGTCGGCGAGCGCCTGCTTGGCGATCTTGGCGGCGGCCTCGTAGCCGACGTACTTGTTGAGGGGCGTGACCACCGACGGTGACGATGCGGCATAGTGCTGCATCCGTTCGGCGTCGGCGGTGATGCCGTCGACGCAGCGCTCGGCGAGGGTGGTGGAGGCGTTCGCGAGCAGCCGGACCGATTCGAGGACGTTGCGCGCCAGGACGGGCATCGCGACGTTGAGCTCGAAGCTGCCGCTCGCCCCAGCAGCGGTGACGGCCGCGTCGTTGCCGACCACTTGCATGCACACCATCAACGTCGCCTCGGGCAGCACCGGGTTCACCTTGCCGGGCATGATCGACGACCCCGGCTGCAGGTCGGGCAGGTGGATCTCCGAGAGCCCGGTCGTGGGGCCGGAGCCCATCCAACGCAGGTCGTTGCAGATCTTGGTCAGACCGACCGCGAGGGTCTTCAGCACGCCGCTCAACTCGACCAGCGAGTCCCGCGTGCCCTGGGCCTCGAAGTGGTTGCGGGCCTCGGAGAACTCCTGTCCGGTTGCCTCGCCCAGCGCGGCAATGGCCGCGGCAGCGAAGCCCGGCGGGGTGTTGATGCCCGTGCCGACCGCGGTGCCCCCGAGCGGGAGCTCGCGGACCCGGGGGAGTACGTCGCGCAGCCGCTCGTCGGCGTACCTGATCGTTGCGGCATAGCCGCCGAACTCCTGGCCCAGCGTCACTGGCGTCGCGTCCATGAGGTGGGTGCGGCCGGACTTCACCAGATCGGCGAACTCGACCGCCTTCGCCTCCAGCGAGGTGGCGAGCGTGTCGAGCGCGGGCTGCAACCGTCGCGAGACGGACAGCGCTGCGGCGACATGGATGGCGGTCGGGAAGGTGTCATTGCTCGACTGGCTGGCGTTGACGTGATCGTTGGGATGGACCTCGACGCCGGCCCGGTCGGCGAGCGAGGCGATCACCTCATTGGCGTTCATGTTCGAGCTCGTTCCGGAACCGGTCTGGAAGACGTCGATCGGGAACTGGTCGTCGTGCTCGCCCGCGGCCACCGAGCGGGCGGCGGCGACGATCGCGCTCGCCTGCTGTGCGTCGAGTACGCCGAGTGCAAGGTTCGCCGTCGCTGCCGCGGCCTTGACCTCACCCAGCGCATGGATCAGCGCGGGCTCGATCGGCGTACCGCTGATCGGGAAGTTCTCGACTGCCCGCTGCGTCTGTGCGCGCCACAACGCAGCGGCCGGGACGAGGACCTCGCCCATGGAGTCGTGCTCGGTGCGGAAGGCTGCCTGGTCGACGTCGCTCACCCTTCGAGCCTACGCACCGCCGTACATCTCATCCCGCGAGTAGTGACTTGTGACCGCCGAGTGGTGACATCTGACGACCGAGTGGTGCCATCTGACCGCGGGCGCCGTCACAAGTCACCACTCGCGCGTCACAAGTCACTACTCGCGGGGAGGGGGTCAGCCGGTGGAGCCGCAGCGGGCGAGCGTGCACGACCACCCGTCGGAGGTGGTGATCGTCAGCTCGGGATCGAAGCGTGTTCCACGCTTCATCGTCCATGCAGGGCGCGGGTCATCCGGGCCGATGGTCTCCTCCTTGCCGTCCTCGCGGCGGAAGGTGATCGAGCCGTCGTCATTGCGCTCGACCGTCAGCTGCGGTGGGGGCTCGTAGCCCTTCGGGAGGGGCCGGCTCAGGTAGAACATCGTGTAGTCGCCCACGGCCTTCATCCCGTCGACCGCACCGGTGCTGCCGTCGGGCGCCGACCAGGTGACGGTTTCCGGAGTGCCGGGGACGAATCCGATGACCTCATACCGTCCGCCGCTGCCCTCGGGCGCGTTGACGCGGCCGATGTTGTAGGCGAAGTGGGGGTTCGACCGGCCCGGTTGCAGCGCCCACCAGGAGCTGAACAGCGCACCTCCCGCGCGATAGCCAGCCTTGAGGACGTCAGTCCCCTTCTCCTTGACCACGAACACCAGTTCCTCGTCGCCGCCGGGCAGGGCGCCGACGGGCAGTTCGGCGATCGTCGGTCCCTGTTCGCGGGTCACGCTGTCACCGGAGGTGTCGACGCAGGAGATGACGCCGCAGGCGTCTGTGGACGGTGCGGGCGCGGCGGGAGTGCTGGGAGCGGCGGCCACCGGCGGCGTCGGATCAGCTGCACGCCCGTTCCCACCGCCGAGCAACACAGCGGGTACGACGACCGCGGCTCCCACCGCGAGGACAGCCGTTCCCACGGCGGCTCGCCGGCGGGCCAGGCGTCGTCGGCCCGCGCCGAGCAGCAGCGGCAGGTCCGGCGTACTGACGGATCTCGGGTCGGCTGCGACCATCCGGTGGAGTTCGTCTTCGGCGAACTCGGCCGAATCGGTGGGTGGGTTCATCGGATCTCTCCCTGCGTGGTGGCGGTCGAACGCAGCCGCGCCAGTGCGCGGGACGCCGTACTCTTCACGGTCCCGACCGAGATGCCGAGGCGCTGCGCGACCTCCGCCTCCGGGGCGTCGAAGTAGTAGCGCCACACGATGATGGTGCGTTCGCGGGGAGACAACGGAGCGAGGAGGTCGGCCAGTTCGCTGCGGTCCTCGACCAGCGGACTGCTCGGCACTCCCGCGTCGGGGGTGTGTTCGACCGGGACCGGTCGGCGCCGACGCGTGGTGTCGATGTAGGCGTTGACCACCGCCCGGCGTACGTAGGCGTAGGCGTCGTCCTTGCGGACCCGCGACCACCGGGCATAGGTGGCCGCGAGCGCCGTCTGGACGAGGTCGTCGGCCTCGTGGCTGTCGTGGCTCAACAGGTACGCCGCGCGGCGCAGCCGCGGCCAGGCGCCGACGACGAACTCCTCGAACTCCTGATCACGCTGTTCGCGTCGCACGGCCGGACCTCTCGTCGCTCTGCTGTCTCACCCTTCCCTACGCAGGAGGAATTGGACAGGTTGAGCGATTGCTCGGCTATTCGGCCGAGCGGACCCGGATCCCACTGATGGGCACGGTGACCGCGCCGCCCGGGTCGGTGAAGAAGTCGTTGCCCTTGTCGTCGACCACGATGAAGGCGGGGAAGTCCTCGACCTCGATCTTCCAGACCGCCTCCATGCCGAGCTCGGGGTATTCGATGACCTCCTGGCTCTTGATGCAGTCCTGGGCCAGGCGCGCGGCCGGGCCGCCGATCGAGCCGAGGTAGAAGCCGCCGTACTCGTTGCAGGCATCGGTGACCTGCTTGGAGCGGTTGCCCTTGGCGAGCATGACCATCGAACCGCCCGCGGCCTGGAAGGACTTCACGTAGGAGTCCATCCGGCCGGCCGTGGTGGGGCCGAAGGAGCCGGATGCCATGCCCTCGGGGGTCTTGGCCGGGCCGGCGTAGTAGACGGGGTGGTTCTTGAGGTAGTCGGGCATCTCCTCACCGGCGTCCAGGCGCTCCTGGATCTTGGCGTGGGCGATGTCGCGCGCCACGACGAGCGGGCCGGTGAGGGAGAGCCGGGTCTTGACCGGGTACGACGACAGCTGGGCGAGGATCTCGCTCATCGGTCGGTTCAGGTCGACCTTGACGACCTCGCCGCCGGAGATGTCCTCGGCGACACCGGCATCGGGCATGTACTGCGCGGGGTCGGTCTCGAGCTGCTCGAGGAAGACGCCGTCGGCGGTGATCTTGCCGAGTGCCTGCCGGTCGGCTGAGCAGGAGACCGCGATCGCGACCGGGCAGGAGGCGCCGTGGCGCGGGAGGCGGACCACGCGGACGTCGTGGCAGAAGTACTTGCCGCCGAACTGGGCGCCGATGCCGAAGGACTGGGTGAGCTTGAAGACCTCCTCCTCCAGCTCCAGGTCGCGGAAGCCGTGGGCATCCATCGATCCCTCGGTGGGAAGGTTGTCGAGGTAGTGGGCGCTGGCGTACTTCGCGGTCTTGAGCGCGAACTCCGCGCTGGTGCCGCCGATCACGACCGCGAGGTGGTACGGCGGGCAGGCGGCCGTGCCGAGTGAGCGGATCTTCTCGTCCAGGAACTCCAGCATTCGCTTCGGGTTGAGGACGGCCTTGGTCTCCTGGAACAGGAACGACTTGTTGGCCGAGCCGCCGCCCTTGGCCATGAAGAGGAACTTGTATTCCGGGCCCTTCTCGCCCTGCGCCGTCGAGTAGAGCTCGATCTGCGCCGGCAGGTTGGTGCCGGTGTTCTTCTCGTCGTACGTCGTCAGCGGGGCGAGCTGGCTGTAGCGCAGGTTGAGCTTCGTGTAGGCGTCGTACACGCCCTTGCTGATCCACTCGCCGTCCTCGGCGCCGGTGAGCACGCCCTCGGACTTCTTGCCCATCACGATCGCGGTGCCAGTGTCCTGGCACATCGGCAGCACGCCGCCGGCGGAGATGTTGACGTTCTTGAGCAGGTCGAGCGCGACGAAGCGGTCATTGCCGGAGGCCTCGGGGTCGTCGATGATCTTGCGCAGCTGCTGGAGGTGCGCGGGCCGCAGGTAGTGGCTGATGTCGTGCATCGCCTCCGCGGTCAGCTTCTGGATCGCCTCGGGGGCAACCTTCAAGAAGGTCTGTCCATCGGGCCCCTCGACCGTCTCGACGCCGTCGGTGGTGATCAACCGGTAGGGCGTGTCGTCCTTGCCGGTGGGGAGGAGGTCGGAATAACGGAACTCTGCTTCAGCCACGGCTACCGAGGATATCCCGTCGGGAATGCGCCCGAGGGCCGGGCCGCCGTGGCGGACCGACCCTCGGGGACGGGGTGGAAATCGTGGATCAGAAGATCCGGGTGCTGGCCTGTCCCAACTCGATCACCGCACCGACCGGAAGACCGGCCTGCGCCGTGCTGAGGGTGACGCGAAGGGCGAAGATCTGGTTGCCGCGGATCGCCTTGTTGGACACCTGGCTGTTGATCTCGACCTTGCCGAGGTTGGCGATGTAGAGAGTGGTGTTGGGTTTGACGTTGATGGGAATCGCCTTGCCGGCGATGACCAGGTTGACCAACGTCATGTTCATGCCGCCGGTCCAGACGCTGCCGACCCGTTTGCCGGTTGCGCTCACCTCGATCGCGTCAGCCTTGATCAGTCCACCCAGCACGTTGAGACCGACGATCTTGTTGCTGGTCGACACGTCCGCGTCGAGACCGGTCTTGCTCGAGGTGGACGTCGAGGTCACCGCGCCCAGGTTGAGAACGCCGGGGACGTTGACCGCGGCAGTGCTGTTGGTCAGGGTCCGGCCGCCGCTGCTCGCGAACGGCACGCCGACCTGGGCGGTCGGGTCGCTGACGATGTTGATGTTGCTGCCGACCTTGGCCGCGATGCGTGTGCCGTGGGCACTGCCGCCGACGATGGCACCGGTGTCGGAGTTGACGGGCAGCAGACCCTGGGTGACCGGGTTGAGGACGACCGTGGTCCCGATGTCGAAACCGGCAACGGGCTTCAGCAACTGGACGGCGAGGGCCCAGTTGACGGCGATCGCCCCGTTCTCGTTCTGCCCTGACATGTCGTAGTTGAGGCTGACGGTCGCGACGCCGGGGATGGAGACGGCATAGTTCTTGGGGATCTTGACCGGCAGCTTCACTCCGACGATGTGGATCCCGAGGAACTGGGTGTTGCCCTCATGGGTGATCTTGCCGTCGCGCAGTCCCCCGGAGAATCCGGTGGTGACCGACTTCGTCTCGACGGCGTCGATCTTGACGAGCCCGCCCAGCAGGCTGACGCCCGCAGTCCGCGCCCACGACGTCAGGGTCGTGCTCGCGGTGGAGTAGTCGGCCAGTGTCTTGGTCTGAGCTGCACCGATGGTCAGCAGGTCTGCGACGTTGCCGCCGACGGTGCTGTTCTCCGAGGCCCTCGAGAACGCCCCGCCGGTGACACCGCTGGCGGCAGTGAGGTCGGACTGGACGACGCCGCCGAGCGCCTTGACGTAGGTCGCGCCGGTGGCGGCGCTGTAGGTCCACACCGATGGTGTGGCCGCGTGGGCAGGCGCGGGCACTGCCACCAGGCCCAGGCTCATCAGAGCGAAGGCGACAAGAGAGACGATCTTCCGCACGTTCACGGGACCCCATTCCCATTCGTGTTGACTGCTATTGGATTTTCCCCGAGACAAACCATCCGGAGCGCTCGGGAGCGAGGGCACGGAACGGAGTCATCGACGCTTTCGTCGAAGAATCTCCATATTGTCACGACTCAGGGCATAGGGCGTAGTCCTGCAGGGTTGAAGTTTTTCGTGGATCTCGCATCGGTGCCCCCGCGGCAGTCACTGGTCATCGGTGCCGGCCAGGCGGGGCTGTCCACCTCCTTCCACCTGCGTCGGCTGGGGATCGACCACATCGTGCTGGATGCCAACGCGAAACCCGGTGGTGCTTGGCAGCACCGTTGGGACGCGCTGCGGCTCGCGGACGTCCACGGCGTCGCCGACCTTCCGGACGCCCCGGCGCCGGATCGCTCGATCGATGGGCGCGCCAACCAGGTCCTGCCGGAGTGGTTCGCTCGCTACGAGCACGACATGGGGCTACCGGTGCTGCGCCCGGTCCACGTGGATCGCGTCACGAGTGAGGGTGACCTGCTCGTCGTTCAGGCGGGAGACCGGACGTGGAGGACCCGTACCCTGGTCAACGCGACCGGCACCTGGACCCGGCCCTTCATCCCCGCCTATCCGGGTGCATCGTCGTTCCGGGGCGAACAGTTGCACACCGTCGACTACCCCGGGCCCGAGCACTTCGTCGGCAAACGCGTCCTCGTGGTCGGCGGCGGCGCCTCCGCGGTCCAGTTCATCGGCGCCCTCGCCCCGCTCACCGATGTGGTCTGGGTGACGCGGCACCCTCCGGTGTGGCGCGACCACTTCGACGAGAGCGTCGGCCGTCACGCGATCGGCCTCGTCCAGGAGCGGGTCCGGATGGGGCTGCCACCGGCCAGCGTCGTCAGCGTCACCGGGCTGGCGTTGCGACCCCAGGAGCAGGAGGCGGCCCGACTCGGCGCCTACGACCGCCGACGTCCGATGTTCGACCGCATTGAACCTGACGGCGTGCGTTGGGCCGACGGTTCGTTCGAGCCAGTGGACGTGATCTTGTGGGCGACGGGTTTCCGGCCCGCGATCGGCCATCTCGCGCCGCTCCACCTGCGCAGTGAGCACGGCGGGATCGCCCTTCAGCAGAGCGGATCCGACGTCCAGACCGCGACGACCGTCGTACGGGATCCACGGGTTCAGCTGGTGGGCTACGGTCCCTCGGCGAGCACGATCGGCGGCAACCGGGCCGGTAGGGCGGCGGCCCTGGCCGTCCGTCGTCAGCTGCGCGCGGCGGACGCGGCTGCGGCCGCGCGCTCGACCCACTTGGGGGTCTCGCCGTAGCGCTGCATCGGCACGAGTCGTCCGGCCGCGGACTCCTCGACCAGTTGGGCCATCCGCCGATCGCGGGTGGTCTGTTGCTTTGCCGTCAGCACCCAGTTGCTGCAGACCCGGCGGTAGGTGGCGGTGGCGGCCTCCCAGAACGCGGTGGCGGCCGGGGAGGCCGCCAGTTGGGCGGCGTACGTCTCCGGAAGCACGATCTCGCCGTCCACTTCGTGCGTGTAGGGCGCGGCCTCCTTGCGACGCTGCTCCCAGATGGCGATGCCACTGGGCTGCATCCGGCCGGCCGCGCGCAACTGCTCCACGAGCTCCAGGTTGACCTTGCTCCAGTTGCTGGTCCTCTTGCGTGGCGACCAGCGTTGGCGGACCGAGTCGTCGTCGATGCGTTGGGCGACCGAGTCGATCCAGCCCCAGCACAGGGCGACCGGGACCGCCTCGACCCAGGTCAGCCCGCCGTCGGGCACGTGCTTCTTGTGGATCCCCATCCACAGCTCGGTCTCGGTGGCGTGGTGGGCGGCGAGCCAGGCTTCGAACTCCGCTTCGTCGGCGAAGAAGCGGGCGGGCCGCTCGGCGCTTCCGCCCATCCGGCCCGGCATGGTGTCCCTCGGCTCGCTCGACTCGGTCGACATGGGGAGAGTCAACCACCGTGGACCGACATGCACCGGGCGGCGGGGATGATGGCTCCATGAGTCTGCCCATCGTCGCGATCGGCGCCCTCGGCGGCACCATCGCCTCGACCTCCACCGCGACCGACGGCACCGAGATCGTGCCGACCCTCACCGCGGACCTTCTCGCGGCCGCCGTCCCCGGCATGGATGAGTTGGCGACCGTGCGAGCCGAGACCCTCGCGCGGTTGCCGAGCCCGTCACTCGATGAGCCGACCGTGGTCCGCACGCTCAGGTGGGCGCAGGCCGCGGTCGGCGCCGGTGCTGCCGGAGTCGTGATCACGCAGGGCACCGACACGCTCGAGGAGTCGGCGTACCTGCTCGACCTGCTCTGGGACCGCCCCGAGCCGCTCGTGGTCACCGGTGCCATGCGGTCAGCACAGGCCGTCGGCGCGGACGGACCGGCGAACCTGCTGACGGCGGTGCGCTGCGCGGTGACGCCCAGCTCGCGCGACCGGGGCGTCCTGGTCGCCTTCGACGACGAGATCCACCAGGCGCGTTGGGTCGCCAAGACCGACTCGATGGCGACGAGCGCCTTCCGTTCACGCCCGTTCGGCCCGATCGGACGGTGCGTCGAGGCCGAGATGGAGTACGCCGTGACGGCCGTCCGGCAGCGCCCACTCGCACTGCCCGCGGACATCGACACCGATCCGCGGGTGCCGCTGCTGTTGACCTACCTCGGCGATGACGGCAGCGTCCTTGATGCCGTGCGGGCCAGTGGGGTCGACGGGGTGGTGATCGCCGGCTTCGGCGCGGGGCATGTGTCGGCCTCGATGGCGCAAGCGGTCAGCAGGGCCACCGCACAGATGCCGGTCGTCTTCGCCTCCCGCACGGGTTCGGGTCCCACCGGACGAGCGATCTACGGCTATCCGGGCTCCGAGGTGGACCTCGCCGAACGCGGGGCGGTCGGCGCTGGATGGCTCGCGCCGGTCAAGGCCAGGCTGCTGCTGTGGGCGTTGTCGGCGACCGGCGCGAGCGCCGACTGGCGCGCGGAGTTTGCAACGCGCGGCAGGCCCTGAGGTCTCAGTTCCGACCGACGAGCCGGGCGACCAGGTCCCGTGCGGACTCGTGGATGTCGACCTCGTGACCGGCTTCGTCGGACAGCGCCCAGCGATGCTCCATCACCTCGTGGAAGAACTCCGCCGGCGCGATCGCCCCGGCAAGGTCGGCCGGGACCAGTTCGACGATCGGCAGATAGATCTCGCGCAGCCAGCGCCGGGCGGTGACCGCCCGGTCCTCGTCCTCGTGTCCACCGTGCGCCGTGAACGCTGCAAGGTCGTTGAGCAGCTTGCGGGCCTGGCCGTCCTCGACGGCAAGGCCCGTCAGTTCGCGGAGCTCGCGTCGGTGATGACCCGCCTCCACCACCCGTGGCCGGATCCGGATCCGGTCCGAGTCGGTGGACATGTCGAGCTCGTCGACGTCGAATCCCAGCTCGTTGAGCCGGGCGATCCGTTGCTCCACCCGGTGCAACTCGTCGATCCCGAACTCCTCGACCGCGGTCAACTCCCGCCACAGGGTGTGATAGCGCTCCAGGAGCTGATCAACGACCGCATGGGGGTCGACGGCGCTCTTCGACTCCACGCTGGCCTGCAGGTCCAGCAACTCGGCGAAGATGTTCTCGCTGCCGACGGTGACGTCCTGCTCCCGCATCGCGTCCGACACCTCACGGCGGAGCTCGCCGGTCTCGGCGTCGACCAGGAAGGCGGCGAAACCCCCGGCACTGCGCCGGAAGAGCGCATTGGAGAGCGAGACGTCGCCCCAGAAGAAGCCGGTCAGGTGCAGCCGGACCAGCAGCACGACGAGTGCGTCGACCAGTGCCGCGACCTGCTCACCCTGCAGGCCGTTCTCGAACACCGTGCGATAGGACATCGAATGGTGCAGGTGCTCGGTGAGCAGCGCCGCTGGAAGCGGCGCACCGTCCTCGGACGTGCGGCCCGTCACGACCCCTCGCGGGACGACGGCGGGCTGGTCGAGGCGTTGCAGGTCGCGCAGCACGTCGTACTCGCGAAGCGCCAGCTCCTCGCTCGTCTCCTTGACGGCGAGGAACTGTCGGTTGACCTGGATCACCCGGACGACATGGCGGGACAGGCCCAGCGGCAGGGGTACGACGTACCAGTCGTCCCAGGACGCGAGGGGGAGCGACCAGGGGAGTCGGAGGAGCGCCGGGTCGGTGCGCGCGGCGACGACGTGCAACGCCATGAATGTCAACGTACCCGTCTGCGCCGGTCGCGAACGGGCACTGGATCGCTGTCGACCGGCGAAGGGCATCCAGATCGACCGTGGACAAACGCCCCGGCGTAGGGGTAGGACTGAGTGAGGCACGCCACACTCTCGGGAGGGGTGATCAGGGCGATGAGATCGACCAACGGCCTGCGAGGACGGCGTTCCCGTCGTCGCAGGCGCGCTGCACTCGCAACAGTCGCGGCTCTCGCCGCGGGCACCTTGGCCGCATGCGGCGGGTCCGGCAAGCCGGTGCTCAACTGGTACGTCAACCCTGACGGCACTGACACCTTCAAGACCTATGCCAAGAAGTGCAGCACCAAGGACTACGACATCTCGGTGCAGCTCCTGCCGAGCTCAGCCACCGACCAACGCACCCAGCTGGCGCGCCGGCTGGCGGCCGAGGACTCCTCGACCGATCTGATGAATCTCGACCCCGTGTTCGTCGCGGAGTTCGCCAACGCCGGGTGGTTGCAGGAGGTGACCGGCGATCTCGCCTCCTCGATCACCTCCAGCGTCAAGGGTGGCGGTGACTATCTCTCTGGCGCCGCGGAAACGGTCACCTGGGACAACAAGGTGTTCGCGATTCCGTTGTGGGCCAACACCCAGGTGCTGTGGTACCGCAAGTCCCTGGCGCAGGCCGCGGGCCTCGACATGACGCAGCCCGTCACCTGGGACCAGGTGATCAAGGCCGCGACGGACCATGGCGGCACCGTCGGGGTCCAGGGCAACAAGTACGAGGCGTACGTCGTGTGGATCAACGCACTCGTGCAGGGTGCCGGTGGCGACATCGTCTCCGACACCGAGGCCGGACGTGACGCCAAGGTCGACATCAACTCCGACGCGGGACGCAAGGCGGCTGCGATCATCAAGGAGCTGGCCGACTCGAAGGCAGCCCAGCCTGACCTGACCGTCTCCAACGAGGGCACCAGCCTCGGCCAGATGTTCCCGTCGAAGGGAGCCGGCGAGTTCATGGTCAACTGGACCTTCGTCTTCAAGAACTACGAGGGCCTCGTCGGCAAGGACCTCACCGAGGCGGACCTCGCCGATCTCGGGTGGGCGCGTTACCCCGCCACCGTCGCCGGAGAGCCCTCCAAGCCTCCGATCGGGGGCATCGACATCGGTGTCGGCGCCTACAGCGAGCATCCGGACTATGCGATGAAGGCCGCCCGCTGCATCACCTCCGAGAAGGCGCAGGTCGATCTCGCTCTGAAGGACGGACTGATGCCCTCCACCAACGCGGCCTACGACAAGGTCGCCGCGAGCGGCGACTATCCGGCCGACCTGGTCGAGTTGTTCCGCACCAGCGTCGACGAGGGTGGGCCACGACCGAAGAGCGCGTTCTACGCCATGATCTCGGGCGCCATCCAGGCCAAGTGGCATTCTCCGACCTCGGTGTCGCCCACCCGCACCCCGCAGGAATCGGCCGACTATCTGAAGGCCGTGCTGGAAGGGAAGTCGCTGCTGTGAGCGCCGCCGCATCCGTCCCCGGACCGAGCGACCGGGCCCGCGCAGAGACGCGACTCGGTCAGAAGCTCGTCGCTCCCGCCATCGTGCTGATGCTGCTGGTGACCGCCTTCCCGATGCTGCGAGCGCTCTACCTGTCGACCTTCGACTACGCGCTCACGGCACCCGACGAGCGCAGCTTCGTCGGACTGGGCAACTACGTCACGGCCCTCACCGATCCGTTGTTCTGGCAGACGACCGGCGTCACCGTGCTCTACATGGTCGTCACCGTCGCGATCGAGCTCGTGATCGGCTTCGCGTTCGCGATGGTCATGCATCGGGTGATCTTCGCCCGCGGTGTCATCCGGACCTCGATCCTCATCCCCTACGGGATCATCACGGTTGTCTCCGGCTTCGCCTGGCAGTTCGCGTTCTCCTACCAGAACGGGTTCGTCAACGGGTGGCTGCCGTTCATCGGCGACGACTTCAACTGGTTCGGACACACCGGGTCGTCGGTCATCGCGATCATGGTTTCCGAGATCTGGAAGACCACGCCGTTCATGTCGCTCCTGCTGCTCGCGGGGCTGGCCCAGGTCAGCGAGGACATGATCGAGGCCGCCAAGGTCGACGGGGCCACCTGGACCCAGCGGCTGCTCAAGGTCGTGCTGCCCAACATGCGGGCCGCGATCATGGTCGCCGTCCTGTTCCGAGCCCTCGACGCCTACCGGATCTTCGACAACATCTTCGTGATGACGGCCGGCGCCCAACACACGGAGTCGATCAGCTTCCTCACCTATCGCCAGACCATCGAGCAGTTCCAGCTCGGCATGGGTTCGGCGCTCTCGGTGCTGCTGTTCCTCTCCGTCCTCATCGTGGCGTTCGCGATCGTGAAGGTCTTCCGCGTCGACCTGGCCCAAGCCCGGCAGGAGGCATGACATGAGAAGCCCCGCGCTCAACCGCATCGGCATGGTCGTCGGCTGCGTGCTGATCATGATCTGGTGCCTGCTCCCGGTCGCCTGGATCATCTCGCTGTCCTTCAAGTCCGAGGCCGCGATCACCAATGGCAGCCCCGGCTTCTTCCCCTCAGGTGGGGGAGCGGGATGGGACAACTACAAGGCGGTCTGGGACAACGAGCAGTTCCGTCGCGCGATCCTGAACTCGATCGGCATCAGCCTGATCGCGACACTGCTGTCGGTCATCGTGGCCACGCTGGCGGCGTACGCCATCGCTCGTCTGGAGTTCCGCGGCAAGAAGGCAGTGCTCACGATCGCCCTGGCCATCGCGATGTTCCCGGTCGTGTCGCTGGTCGGGCCGCTGTTCGACATGTGGCGCGCGATCGGTCTCTACGACACCTGGCCGGGGCTGATCATCCCCTACATGTCGTTCACGTTGCCGCTGGCGATCTGGACCCTGTCAGCCTTCTTCCGCGAGATCCCGTGGGAGATGGAGCAGGCCGCCCAGGTCGACGGAGCCACGTCGTGGCAGGCGTTCCGCAAGGTGATCGTGCCGCTGGCGGCGCCCGGCGTCTTCACCGCGGCGATCCTCACGTTCTTCTTCGCGTGGAACGACTTCGTCTTCGGGATCTCGCTGACCTCGACCGAGAACGCCCGCCCCATCCCGGCATCGCTGTCGTTCTTCGTCGGCGCCGACCCGTTCAACCGGCCAGCCTCCCTGTTGGCAGCAGGGGCGGTCATCGCGACCATCCCGATCGTCGTCATCGTCCTGATTTTCCAGCGCAAGATCGTCGCCGGCCTCACCTCCGGCGCAGTGAAGGGGTGACCCAGTCATGGCTGCCATCACGATGAACCACATCGTCAAGAAATATGGCGACGGCTTCCCGGCGGTGAACGACGTCTCCATCGACGTCGCCGACGGTGAGTTCATGATCCTGGTCGGCCCGTCGGGCTGCGGGAAGTCGACACTCCTGCGAATGATCGTGGGACTCGAGGACATCACCTCCGGTGACATGCTGATCGGCGACCGGCGGGTCAACGACCTTGCCCCGCGTGAGCGCAACCTCGCCATGGTGTTCCAGAACTACGCGCTCTATCCGCACCTCACCGTCTACGAGAACATCGCCTTCCCGCTGCGCCTGGCCAAGAAGCCGGACGCCGAGGTCGACAAGTTGGTGCGCGAGGCCTCGGCGACGCTCGAGCTCGACGAGCACCTCGAGCGCAAGCCGGGCAACCTGTCCGGCGGCCAGCGGCAGCGCGTGGCGATGGGGCGGGCGATCGTCCGTCAGGCCGATGCCTTTCTCTTCGACGAGCCCCTGTCCAACCTGGATGCCAAGTTGCGCGGGCAGATGCGCACCGAGATCGCCCGACTGCAGAAGCGGCTCGGCATCACCACCGTCTACGTCACCCACGACCAGACCGAGGCGATGACGCTGGGCGACCGCGTTGCCGTCCTCAAGCGAGGCGTGCTCCAGCAGCTGGCGACGCCACGTGAACTTTATGAGAATCCCGGCAACCTGTTCGTTGCGGGCTTCATCGGGTCACCGCCGATGAACTTCCTGCCTGCCACGGTCGAGGGAAGCCAGGTGAAACTTCCCTTCGGCTCGGTCGAGATTCCCGCCGACAAGGCCGAACGCGCCGCAGGCCGGGGACTGCTGATCGCCGGCATCCGACCGGAGCACTTCGAGGACGCCTCGCTAGCAGCCGCCGAGGATCGCAGCGGGTCGGTCTTCTCCGCCAAGGTGGATGCCGTCGAGTGGCTGGGCAACGAGACTTACGCCTACATCCCGTTCGAGGCCCCGAACGAGGTCAAGCAGCAGTTGCACCAGCTCGAGAAGGACCTCGACGGTGAGGCGATGCGCACCCAGTTGGTCGTGTCCCTCGACGGTGCCAGCCGGATCGCCGAGGGCCAGGACGCCGAGATCTGGGTCGACGGCCGCCGCATCCACCTCTTCGACCCCGCCACCGGCGAGAACCTCACCGTGGATCGCGAACGCGCCGGTCGGATCCCGAGTCTCGAGGTCACCACCGGCTGACAGCGCGAGCTGATACATCGCAGGATGGACGACGGGTGAGCGTCGCACCCGCGACAATGCTGGGGTGAGTGGACCGAACGACCCGACCGTGGTGTGGCGGGACGGTCGACCCACCAGGGCGGGCGTTCTGTTCGATCTGGCCGGCGCGGGCCTCTTCAGCGCATGGGGACTGGCGATCGGTCTGATGCAGGCGCCGTCATCGATGCTGGCCGCCGGTCTGCTCGGAATCGCGTTGGCCGTCCGCCGTCGTTGGGTGCCGCTGATGGTGGTGCTCGCCGTCGCTGCCGCCCTCGTCCAGGTCGTCGACACCGAGATCGCCTATGCGGCCGATGTCGCCTACCTCCCGTTGTTCTTCACCCTCGGTAGCTCGCCCCGCGCAGGGGTCCGCCGGCTCGGGCTCGCCGCGGCCGCGTTGTCCGTCGTCGTGGCTGGCGTCTACACGGCACTCACCCTGGCCTTCCAGGCCGGTTCCCCGGTCCGCCCGGCCGGCATCGTGTTCGCGACCGGAAGCACGGCAGCGATGTGCGCGGTCTTCACGCTGGGCGGCTGGCTCCTCGGCCAGCAACGCTGGCAGCGCAGGCAGACGCTGCAGGCGCGGGTCGATGCGGCGCTCGACGCGCGGGTCAGCGCCGTCGAGCAGCACCGGTTGGCCGAGGCGGTGCGGCACGAGGCGGAGCGCGGGCGGATCGCTGCCGACATGCACGACGTCGTCGCGCACTCCTGGGCGGTGGTCGCGGCTCAGGCGGACGGCGCGCGCTATGCGCTGCGCACCCATCCCGACGACGCGGAGCAGGCGCTGCGGACCATCGGCGAGACCGCACGCACCGCGATGGCTGACGTACGCCGTCTGCTGACCCAGCTGCGCGACCGCGAGAGCGAGCCGACGGCTCTCGACTTCGAGCGCCGCGGCGAGCTGTTGGGGCGGATGCGTGCCTCCGGCATGACGATCGTTGAGACGTCGTACGGGACACCGCAGGAGCACCGCCTGTTGACGGTGACCGCGCACCGCCTCCTCGGGGAGGCGCTCACCAATGCCCTCAAGCATGGGGAGCTGAGCCGTCCGGTCGAGGTGGAGGAGGACTGGCGGCACGGTTATCGCTTGCGGGTGCGCAATGCGATACTCCCGCGCCGGATCCTGAAGGGCAGGTCGGGCACGGTCTGGTCGGCATGGCCGAACGGGCCGAGATCGCGGGCGGATCCTTCGCCAGCCGTATCCTCCTCTCGGAGGCAGGAGGACCGCAGGCATGGGAGATCGCGGCCTTCATCCCAGCGATCGACAGCTCCGAGGAGGACGCGTGAGCGACAGGATCCGTGTGTTGCTCGTCGACGATCAGCCACTCTTCCGCACGGGGATCGCGATGCTGCTGAGGTCCCAGCCCGACCTCGCGGTGGTCGGTGAGGCCGGCACCGGGGTTGAGGCAGTGGAGGCCGTGCGCACGAGCGAGCCCGACGTCGTGCTCATGGACGTCCGGATGCCCGTCCTGGATGGGGTTTCCGCCACTTCTCAGATCGTCGCGGAGCACGGTGCCGACGGCCCCAGGGTGCTGGTCCTGACGACCTTCGACCTCGATGAGTCGGCGGCCGCGGCGATCGAGGCAGGTGCCTCGGGTTTTCTGTTGAAGGAGGCGGAGCCCGAGCTCCTGCTGGCGGCGATCAGGTCCGTCGCGGCCGGCACCCAGGTCGTCGCCGCCGGTGCGACACGACGCTTGTTCGAGAGGTTCCGGGCACGCACGTCGACGCCGGGACCGGAGTACGACGCCCTCACCCCGCGCGAACGCGAGATCCTGCTACGAGCGGCGGCGGGTCTGTCCAATGCGGAGATTGCTGAGGTCGAAGTGCTCTCGGAGGCGACCGTGAAGACGCACATCTCGCGGATCCTGACGAAGATGCAGCTGCGGGACCGGGTGCAGCTCGTGGTCTATGCCTACGAGCACGGGCTGATCTGAGCCCTGGCCCGGCACGGCCTCGGGGTCGGCGTACATCTGAAGATGTAGGCAGGTTCGATCCTGCGCCGGATGCGCGCACCTACGCCGATTCCTAGCGTTGGTGGCATGACGATTCCTCCTGTACAGACCTCCGCGGCCCCCGTCGTCCGGTTCCGCGGCGTGACCCGCACCTATGGCACCGGCTCCGGCCAGGTCCGCGCCCTCGACGGCATCAGCGTCGACATCCAGAAGGGCGCCTTCACCGCCATCATGGGCCCCTCCGGGTCCGGCAAGTCCACCTTCATGAACATCGCCGCCGGCCTGGACGACCCGACCAGCGGTGAGGTCTGGGTCGCCGACCAGCCGCTGCACGCGATGACCGACGACCAGCGCACGCTGCTGCGTCGCGACCACGTCGGCTTCGTCTTCCAGTCCTTCAACCTCGTGCCGACCCTGACCGCGAGCGAGAACGTTCTCCTCCCGTTCGAGCTCGCCGGGCGCGCCGTCGACCCGCAGCGGGCGGCGTGGATCGAACGGATCATGCACACCCTCGGTCTCAGCGACCGCCTCGATCACCGGCCGAGCGAGCTCTCCGGCGGCCAGCAGCAGCGCGTCGCGATCGCCCGCGCGCTTGCCGCCACTCCGCAGATCATCTTCGCTGACGAGCCGACCGGGAACCTCGACACCCGCAGCTCGCGCGAGGTCCTGGCCCTGCTCGGGTCCGCTGCACGCAACGACGGCCAGACCATTGCGATGGTGAGTCACGACCCCGTCGCGGCGTCGTACGCCGACCGCATCCTGGTGATTGCCGACGGGCGCATCGTGGGGGACCACCCGCGGATGAGTGCACAGGACATCGCACAGCTGCTCATCTCCTTCGAGGAGCAGGTCGCATGATCCACCCCGAAATGAGGAACTCACGACCTGACCTCGTCATGGGCTCGGTGCGTGAGCTCGGCACGGTCACCCTCGTCGCGGGACTGGGGTCGGCGTACGCCGCCATTCTCATCATGACGAGCAGCTTCCTCGCCACCATGGCCGAGAGCGGCGGCAGCGTCGGTGTCCTGTTGGGTGCCGTCTCGACGGTGTTCATCCTGATCGCCCTCTATGTGTCGGTGATCGTGATCGCGAACTGCGTCGACACCGTGATCGCCGGACGCCTGCGCCACATCGCGCTGCTTCGCCTGCTCGGTGCGCGGGGTGCCTACCTGCGGCGATCGGTCACCCGGGCGACCGCCCGAGCCGGTCTGCTCGGTGGTCTTGTCGGCGCGGCCGTCGGCGTGGTGCTCGCCGACCTCACCCGCATCGCGCTCGTCGCGGGCGGGAGCCTGCCCACTGCCGACTATCGGGTCGTGCATCCGGTGGTCTTGCTCAGCGTCGGTGCCGTCGCGACCGCCGCCATGCTGGCCGGTCGCCTCGGCTCGCGCGCGGTGCTGAAGGTCTCTCCCGCCCAGGCGATGAGTGGTACGGCGACCCAGCTGCCCGTCGCTCGGCGTACCAGTGTCGTGCGGGGGAGCGCCGCGATCCTGCTGATCGGCGGTGGCTTCGGCATCCTGCTGTTGTCGGCGTGGCTGGGTGAGAGCGGCACTGCTGCCGGCTTCATCGCGGCCTTCTTCGGCGCGGCACTGTCCGCGACCGGACTCCTGCTCGGCGCCCGCTTCGTCATTCCCGGGCTGGTCGGGCTCTGCGCCCGTCTCGTGGGTAGCGAACCTCCAGCGCTTCTCGCCCGTCGCAATGCGGTCAAGGATCCGCGGCGGACCACCCGGTCGACCATGGGACTCGTGATCGGCGTGACCCTGGTGACCACCTTCGCCTCCGGCATGCAGGCGCTGCGGGCCTCGATCGCCACCTGGCCCACGGATGGCGAGCACCAGGGGGAGATGGACCAGATCCTGGCTGCGGCGACCGCGATCCTGATTGCGATCGTGGTGATCTCCTCCGTCATCGCAGCGGTCGGCTTCGTCTCGACCATGTCGCTGACCGTGATCCAACGACAGCGTGAGATCGGGCTGCTCCGCTCCATCGGCTTCACTCGCGCACAGGTGCGTTCGATGATCACCCGCGAGTCCGTGGCCCTGTCCGCGACCGCCGTGGCGTTCGGGATGGTGCTCGGGTTGGTCTACGGGTCGATCGGGGCCCAGTCGCTGATCGGCTTCAACACCGACGGCTTCGTGTGGGGTGTCCCGTGGCTGGTGCTGGTCGGCATCGCGGTGAGCGGCGTCGCCCTCGTCCTGGCCGCCAGCCAGGCACCGGCGCGTCGCGCCATCGCCGTCTCCCCGGTCACGGCGCTGCGCGTCGACTCCTGATTCTGGTGGTCGGCGGGTCAGTCGGCGCGATCGGCGTTGGCGCGGATGGCTGCGGTGAAGGTCGGGAACAGCGCCGGCGGGAGGTCGTGGCCCCACCCGTCGATGAACCGCACCCGCGACCCTGGGATCGCCGCGGCCGTCGCCCGACCACCCGAGATGTTGACCATCCGGTCGGCGAGGCCGTGCATGACCAGGGTCGGTACGTCGAGGTCGGCCAGAGCACGGGTGCGGTCGGGCTGGGTGAGCACGGCCATCATCTGGCGCAGCACGCCGGAGCGGGAGACGCCGCGGTCGAAGGTGTCTCCCGCCCTTGTGCGGAGCCTGTCCTCGCTGGGCTGGAAGCGCGGCGAGCCGATGATCCTCCAGACCGCGAGACTTCCCTTGATGTAGTCCTCGCGGCCCGGCCCGCGTCCCGCGAGGAGGGTCGGGATCAGGCTCGGGTGCTGGCGCCCGACGCTGCGGCGACCGGTCGTCGACATGATCGTGGCGAGGCTGCGCACCCGCTCAGGAGCGGCCAGCGCCATGGTCTGCGCGATCATGCCGCCCATCGAGATCCCGGCGACATGGGACGCGTCGATGCCGAGGTGGTCGAGCAGTCCGAAGGCGTCGTCGGCGAGATCCTTGATCGAGTACGGCGCCCGCGACGGTGCCCCGACGAAGGCACGGACCAGGTCGGACCGGCGTACCCGGCCCTTCGCGCGGGTCGAGCGACCGACATCGCGGTTGTCGTAACGGATCACGTGGAAACCGGCCTCAGCGAGTTGCACACACAACTCGTCGTCCCACCACGTCATCGGACCGCCCAGGCCCATCACGAGCAGGAGCGGCTCGGCGTGGGGATCGCCGAAGGTCTGGTAGCACAGCTCG
>JASLDK010000164.1 GCA_030145945.1 Nocardioides sp. | reverse complement strand
GATGCTGGTCTCGTGCCGGGTGAGCAGTCCGCGTTGCACGTGCCAGGCGCCGCCGAAGCGGGAGAGCGAGAATCCGCCGTTGGCGACGAGGTAGCCACTCACGGCGAGAAGGACGACGAACACGACGCCAGCGGCACACAGTGCTGCCACGAGACCGACGTTGATGGCGGCGAGATCGTCCTCGCTGATGCGGATGTGGATCGACTGGCTCACCTGGGCGACCAGACCGATGATCGCGCCGAGGGCGACGAGGGTCGTGCCACTGAACGGGGCGTACCAGAGCCAGCGTGGACTGAACCGGGCGACGACGCGCTCGGAGTCCGGCACGCCCACCTCGACGGTCCCGGACGTGGAGGTGGGTGCTGTCGCGATGGTGGTCTGCAGCAGTCTCGTGCGCAGCCGGGTCGCCTCCTCGCGGGGCAGTGCGTCCAACCGGAGCCGGTCATCGTCGTCGCCGGCCACGCTCCCCGTGCCGATGACGACTGTCGTCAGTCCGAGCAGTCGGTGGATGGGGGAGGCGGTCAGGTCGACGGTCCGGACGCGGTCCACGGGCGTGGCGAGCGTGTGCCGCTGCAGGAGACCACGTTGGAGCTCGACGCGCTCGTCGGTGAGCCGATAGGTCGTCGTCAGATAGCGGATCACCCCCAGTCCGACAGGGAGGCCGACGCCAAGGAGGGCCCACGGTCCGAGCCCGGACGCGCCAGCGACGACCACACCGATCAGGACGGGCAGGAACCGGCCGATCTCCTTGATCGGCTGGACCAACAGCATGCGGGGATCGAGGCGCTGCCAGTCAGTTGGCGGGACGGGAAGGGGGGAGGTCATGTCGCGTCGCCCTCGACCAGGTCCGCCTTGCGGGTCAGCTCGTCGACCAGAGCGAGGGCCACCGGTCGGTCGAGACCCTCGATCCGCAGCGGCCCGGCGGCCGAGGCGGTCGTGACCGTGACTGTCGCCAGGCCGAAGAGACGTGCGAGCGGGCCCTGGGCGAGGTCGACGGTCTGGACGCGCGACATCGGCGCGATCCGACGCTCCTGCGCCCACCACCCGCGCTGCGTGTGGACGGCGGTCGCCGACGCCTCCCAGCGGTGCACCCGATATCTCCAGATCGGTACGACGACCGCCCATGCCGTGCACAACGCGGCCGTCGCCGCGATCAGTGCCCACCGCAGTGGACTCGGCACGAAGAGCGCCGCGGCGATCGTCACGCCGACCACGATCACCACCGCCGTGATCCCCTCGACCGCGAACCACATCGTGCGGGCCTTGGGGCTCACGCGGTGGGCAGGGTCACGCAGTTGCTGGCTCACGGCGCCGAGCCTACGTCGCCCGAGGGACTCGACCCGGGACCCAGGTCCCGGTCCCGAACCCGGTGGACCACCCGGATTGACCATGGTGGCGGCGCCTTCGGCCATGCTTCGCCGACTTCGCTGCGCAGGTTGTCCCGGCGACCTACCGTCGAAGCATGCTCGACACGACGACACTGCGCGTGGCCTTTGCGCTCGTGGCCGTGTGCGTCCTCGTGCTGTTCGGCGGTGTCACCTTCCGCCCCACCCGGTCCGCCTACAGCGGCTGGTGGTGCGCCTCGCTCTCCTTCTTCATTCTCAGCGCCTCGCTGTTCGTCCTGAACGGGACAGCAGTCCAGGTCGTCGCCAACCCGTTGGGCAACGTGGCCGGGACCCTGGGGGCGGGCTGCGTGTGGGCGGCCGGTCGCTCGCTGCGCGGGAGGCCGGTGTCATGGCGGCTGCTGGCCGCCGTACCCCTCATCGTGTTCGGGGCCTCGGTCATCGATCATCCGGCGACCAACATCTGGTCCGGTGGCCCCTTCTATCTGGCGGGCATGGCGGTCCTGATCGGTGGATCGGCGGTGGAGCTGGTCCTGTTGCTCGGCGAGACCACGGTGAGCAAGCGGGGTGCCCAGTCGCAGTTCGTGCTCCGCGCCATGGCACTCGTCTCGGGGGCATTGGGCGCCTTCTTCCTCGCCCGGATGGTCGCCTTCGTGACCGTCGGGCCGGAGCACCCGGTGTTCGAGAGCGTCTTCGGCGGCCAGGTGACCACGATGCTGACCATGCTCCTGCTGGTCGTCGTCACCTTCAGCATGTCGACGATGAGCCACGACCAGCAGACGATCGACCTGCGCTACCAGGCGACCCGGGACGATCTGACCGGTCTGCTCAACCGAGGAGAGTTCCTGCGTGTCGCCCAGCACGCCATCGAGGGGCCGCGGTTGCGGCAGGAGACCGCGGTGATCGTGGCGGACCTCGACCAGTTCAAGAGCATCAACGACGGACGCGGTCACGCAGCCGGGGACCAGGCGTTGATCGCCTTCGCCGAAGCGTGTCGTGCCGTCGTCGGCGTCCGAGGGGTGATCGGCCGGTTGGGCGGCGACGAGTTCGTCCTGCTGGTGCGAGGCGCCGGATCTGCCGGCGATGCGGAGACGATCGTCGCGGAGATCGCCGCGAACTTCGCGACGGGAGCAGCGTCCTCACCGATGCCCACGGTCAGTTTCGGGATCGCGGCCGTTCTGCCCGGTGACGACATCGCCCTGGCGGTGGCGTACGCCGACGAGGCGCTCTATGCGGCCAAGGCGGCCGGACGGGCCCGGTCCGTGCGCAGTGAGCGCACGAGTTGGCCCCGTGCTGTGAGCACTCGCACACGCCACAGCGCCTGACAAGCCTCCGTTTCGGAGAATTCCCCGCACCTTGGGGGATTTCAGCAGAAACAGGCAGTCCGTTCCTCTGTCGTTCACCGTCCTCACCCCAACAGGTCGTGGACCACCGTCACGGTTCGTGATGGCTGCGCGAGTCCGCGTCGGCCGTCACTGGCCCACTCGGGGTGGCCACGATCGAGGACGATGTGTGACCAGCTTGCCCCTTGCCGATCCGAGCGCGCCGGAAACCGCGCCGCGCCGGATCTCGCGTCGAGCCACGGGTGCTGACGCGGTCTTCGTCAACGCGTCCCGCGCGGTCGGTGCCTCCGTCCTGGTGATCACCGGTGGCGTCGGAGTCTTCCTCGCCTGGCAGGCGGTTCCGACGCTGCGCCACTACGGTCTCTCGTTCCTCACCGAGCAGCGCTGGGAGCCCGAGGTCGACGTCATCGGCATCGCCGGTGTCCTGGTCGGCACGGTCTCCATCGCGCTGGTGGCGATGACCTTCGCCTTCCCGCTGGCCCTGCTGACCGCGCTCTACATCAGTGAGTACGCGCCCGCGAAGATCAAGGGACTGCTCGTCTCCTGCATCGACCTGATGGCCGCGATCCCCTCGATCGTCTACGGCCTGTGGGGCTTCTTCCTGATCATGCCGCACGCCGCCGAGCTCGCCTGGTGGTTGCAGCGTCACTTCGGCTGGGTGCCGTTCTTCAAGATCCGCGGCACCGACCCGAACAGCGCCGTGTGGGACACCAGCCGCTATGTCTCGAGCGCCTTCTGCGCCGGGATCGCCGTGGCGATGATGGTGCTGCCGATGGCCTGTGCCGTCATGCGACAGGTGTTCTCGCAGACCCCGCCGGGGGAGCGGGAGGCGGCACTTGCACTGGGTGCGACCAAGTGGGGTGTCATCCGCTCCGTCGTCCTGCCCTTCGGCCGCGGCGGCATCATCGGCGGCACGATGCTCGGCCTGGGCCGTGCGCTCGGCGAGACGATCGCGGTCGTCCTGATCATCTCCCCGGCCTTCGAGGTCAAGTGGAACCTGCTCGAGATCGGCGCCAACTCGGTCAGCGCGCTGATCGCCGTCCAGTTCGGTGACGCCACCCCGACCCAGCTCTCGGCCCTCCTCGCCGCCGGATTCGTGCTCTTCCTGATCACGCTGTGCGTCAACACCTGCGCCGCGATCGTCGTCAACCGCAGCCGCTCCGGAGCGGACTCATGAGCGCCCCGATGATCGCGGCATCCGAGCACGTCGAAACGACCGAGCCGGCCGTGCGGCGTACGACGCTCCCGGTCCGCGACCTGGATGCGGCCCCTCCGACGCCGCGCCGGGCCGTGGGGCGCCCCAACGCCGACGAGATGTTCGCCCGCGTCGGCGCCTGGATCGCCGCGCTCGGCATGACCTGGTTGATCACCCAGCGCTTCCTCCCGCTGCCGGGCGTCGCGTGGTTCGCGATCGTCCTGCTCGCGACCGGCATCGTCATGACCGGCCTGCTCGGCGCGATGAGCACCACCATGGTCGAGATGCGCGACCGCATCGCCGGGGTGGTCGTGACCGCAGGCGCACTGCTGATCGGTGTTGCCCTGACTTCCGCCGTCCTGTTCGTCTTCGTGCGCGGCTGGCGCCCGCTCACCCACCTCAACTTCTTCACCGACGACATGGCCGGCGTCGAGCCCAAGGCGGCCTTCTCCAGTGGTGGCGTCAAGCACGCCATCGTCGGCTCGATGATCCAGCTCGGGATCGGACTCCTCGTCGCGCTGCCCCTCGGCATCGGCACCGCCGTCTTCATGACCGAGGTCGGTGGACGGTTCGCGAAGGTCGTGCGCACCGTCGTGGAGGCGATGACGGCACTGCCGTCGATCGTGGCCGGACTCTTCATCTACACGACCGTCATCCTCACCCTCGGGGTTCCGCGATCGGGCCTGGCCGCCGGACTGGCGCTCGGCGTGATGATGTTGCCGATCATCGCCCGCGCCTCCGACGTCGTCCTGCGCGTTGTCCCCGGCAGTTTGCGCGAGGCCAGCCTCGCTCTCGGCGCGAGCCGGTGGCGCACGGTGTGGCACGTCGTCCTCCCCACCGCCCGGCCCGGTCTTGCCACCGCGGTCATCCTCGGCGTCGCACGCGGCGTCGGGGAGACCAGCCCGGTGCTGCTCACCTCGGGCGCGGCACCCTTCCTGACCGCCAACCCGGTCGGCGGAGCGATGAACTCGCTGCCGCTGTTCATCTACACCCAGGTCCGCAGCGGTGAGCCCACGGCGATCGGTCGCGGCTTCGGTGCCGCCGTCGTGCTGATGACGCTGGTGCTGGGCCTGTTCATGCTCGCCCGCTTCGTCGCGCGTCCCCGCCGCCAACGCAGCCGACCGACCGTGCGCAAACGCATCGTCGCCCTGATCCGCACCGGCGCCGAGCGCGCCCGTCGTACCAACGGAGAACCCGCATGACCCGCCCCCTCACCCGCCCCCTGATCGCCCTCCTCACGGGCGTCGTGGCGCTCGGTCTGCTCCTGGCCGCCTCGGGACAGGCGAACGCCGACGACCCGCACGGCCGTACGACGTACACGACCATCGAGGGCACCGGCTCGACCTGGTCCGAGCTCATCGTCCAGAAGTGGATCGCCGACGTCGACGCCAACGGCATGAAGGTCGTCTACACCGGCGGCGGCTCGAGCAAGGGCCGCAAGGACTTCGCCCAGTCGACCAACGACTTCGCGATCTCCGAGATCCCCTACCAGGGCGTCGACGAGCAGGGCAATGCGGACAAGTCCGACCGCCCCTACGCCTACCTCCCGATCGTCGCGGGCGGCACGGCCTTCACCTACCAGCTCAAGGTCGGCGGCAAGCTCGTGCGCAACCTGCGACTGTCCGGAGAGACGATCACCAAGATCTTCACCGGCGCGATCACCAACTGGAACGACCCGGCGATCACCAAGGACAACAACGGTCGCGCATTCCCGTCGCTGCCGATCACGCCGGTCGTGCGCTCCGACGGCTCGGGTACGACGGCCCAGTTCACGACGTGGATGGACAACCAGTACCCCAGCCTGTGGCGGCCCTACTTCGGCAAGTCCGGCCTCACGTCCTACTACCCGCGCAAGTCGGGTTCGCGGATGGTCGCGCAGTCGGGATCGGACCAGGTCATGAACACGGTCAAGGGCTTCGCCGGCAACGGGACCATCGGGTACGTCGAGTACTCCTACCCGAAGAACGCGAACTATCCGGTCGTCAAGGTGCTCAACAAGGCCGGCTTCTACATCGAGCCGACGCAGTACAACACCGCCGTGGCGCTGACGAAGGCCGTCATCAACCCGTCGACCCTGACCCAGGACCTGACGGGCGTCTACGTCAACGCGGACCCACGGGCGTACCCGATCTCGTCGTACTCCTACATGATCATCCCGACCGGGAGCACCGACACCCGGATGACGACCGCGAAGCGGCAGACGCTCGCGGACTTCATCTACTACTCGCTGTGCGGTGGGCAGACCAGCGCCGGTTCCTACGGCTATTCGCCGCTGCCGCTCAATCTCGTGCAGGCCGGATTCGACCAGGTCGCCAAGCTCAAGGCGGCGGACCCCGGCGTCGAGCTCACGAACCGCGACGTGAAGAGCTGCAACAACCCGACCTTCGACGGCAAGGACCTGAAGAACAACGTCCTGGCCAAGAAGGCGCCGCAGCCGGCGGCCTGCGACAAGCAGGATGCGGGGCCCTGCGGCACCGACACCGGCACGGGCAAGCCGTCCACCGACGGTGCTGCTCCGGCCGACCCGGCGGCCCCCGCCGCGCCGACCGATGCCGGCGCACCGCCGCCCGATGCGGGCGCGGCCGGTGACCAGGCTGGTGCCCAGCCCGTGGCCGACGCAGGAACGGCTGCGACGGCCACCACCGAGGTCTACGCGAACCCCACGCTCGTGGCCGACCGCAAGGGGGACCGCCGTCCGTTCGGCGTCCTTGCCGTTCTGGAGCTGCTGTTGCTCGTCCTCGTGCCGGGTGTGGTCAGCGCCGTGCTGCGTCGCCGCAAGAGTGTCGGGAGCGCATCGTGAAGCGTGATCAGCTCGACACACGGGCGCGCAGGAACAGTCTTGTCGTCACGTCGGTGATCGCCGCCCTGATGGGTCTGGCCCTGCTCGCCCCCGGTGTCAGCAGCGGAACGGCCGTCGGCAGTGCGCGACAGCATTCGAAGACCACCCCTGGTGGTGGCTTCGAGGCGACCAAGAACATCACGCGCACCTTCGTCGACGACCAGGGTGCGGAGGAGGCGGTCTTCGCCTCCGACTTCACCGTCCGGGCCGACCACACCACGGACCTGCGGGGTCGCGAACGTGTCCAGGTCTCGTGGAGTGGTGCTGCCCCCAGCGGCGGCCGGGCGAGCAACCCGTACGGCGAGAACGGTCTCAACCAGGAATACCCCGTGGTCGTGATGCAGTGCCGAGGTCGCGACGACGCGAGCCTGCCCGCCGACCAGCAGCTGCGTCCCGAGACGTGCTGGACGTCGTCGTTCTTCCAGCGCTCGCAGGTCGCGCGTTCGCCCTACGAGTCGTTGTGGACCGTCGACCGCTACGCAACCGACGCGGACAGGTCGACACTCTCCGGGGTCGACGCGCTGCCCGACGACAAGTGCAAGACGGCGAAGGTCGACGACACGTTCACGCACCTGACTCCGTTCGTCGCCGCCTCGGGCGCCCGCTATCTCGCCTGTGACAGCGACACCATGCCTCCCGAGGCAGCCGTCGGCTCGGCCTTCCCGCCGGCAGAGGTGGCTTCGTTCACCGACGGCGACGGGAACGGCTCGACAGGCTTCGAGGTCCGCTCCTCGGTCGAGAACGAGTCGCTCGGCTGCTCGGACAAGGTGGCCTGCTCGATCGTGGTGGTCCCGATCACGGGTCTCAGCTGTGCTGCCCCGACCGATGACACCAAGGTCGTGAGCAAGGACTGCCGTCAGTACGGCGAATTCCCGTCCGGCAGCAGCAACTTCGCGGCCCAGGGAATCGACCAGGCGGTCGGTCCGGCGCTGTGGTGGTCGGCCTCGAACTGGCGCAACCGGGTGTCCGTCCCGATCAGCTTCGGCCTGCCGCCCGACGCCTGTGACCTGCTCGACAAGCGCGCCCCCGTGGGCTTCTCCGGATCCGAGCTGATGGCCCAGGCGGCGCTGCAGTGGTCGCCGGCGTACTGCCTCAACAAAAAGCGATTCAAGTTCCAGCTCAACCAGATGCCCGACCAGGCCGGTTGGAACCTCATGCAGAGCGGCGACGCGCCCGCTGCCTTCGTGTCCGGCGCCCATGAGACGTCGGGGGAGGACCCGGTCGGCTATGCCCCGACGGCGATCACCGGCTTCGCCATCGGCTATGTCATCGACAAGCCCGACAACGAGGGGGAGTACGGCGAGCTGCGGCTCAACGCGCGTCTGATCGCGAAGCTGCTGACCCAGAGCTATCCGGGATCTGCTCTCGGGACCGGACACCCGGGCCTGGCCAGCAACCCCTTGAGCATTCAGGCCGACCCCGAGTTCATCGCCCTCAACCCGGGCCTCGCGCAGCGGACCAACGAGACCGGATCGACCCTGCTGTCGCTGTCGAACTCCTCCGACATCGTCGCCCAGCTGACGGACTACATCGCTGCCGACAAGGACGCGATGAACTTCATCAAGGGCAAGGCCGACCCGTGGGGCATGGTCGTCAACCCGTCGTACAAGAAGACGGACGTGCCGACCGACGAGTGGCCGCTGCTGGACACCTACACGCCGACGACGCAGGACCCGTGCCGGCAGGCGAACCCGTCGGTCTACCTGAGCCAGATCGCCGCACCCGTCACCACCCTGCGCAAGATCGCCGACGCGCTCATCGACTCCTGGCCCAACGTCCAGACCCGCTGCGACGCGGATCTGAACACCGGCGGGTGGAAGCTGGGCCGCATCGAGCGTCAGCCGTACGGCGCCCGCTTCATGCTGGGCATCGTCAGCCTCGGAGACGCCGACCGTTTCGGTCTGCGATCGGCCGCACTGAAGACGACGGGCGACACCTTCGTCGGCCCGACCAGCGACACGCTCGGGCGGGCGATCGCCCTCGCCCAGCAGAAGAAGGGCGATCGGCTGGGACCGTTCGTCGTCACCCAGAAGGCCATCGCTGCCGCCAGGAATGCCTACCCGGGAACGCAGATCGTCTACACGGCCGCACGCACCCACGGCATGAAGCAGAAGGACGCCGCCGTGGTGTCGTCCTTCATCCGGATCGCGACCTCGGAGGGCCAGAAGATCGGCCGGGGCAATGGTGAGTTGCCGGCCGGCTATCTGCCGCTGCGCAGGACGGGCGCGACCGCCAAGCTCTGGCGAGCGGCCCAGGAAGCGGGGAAGGCGATCCTCGCCCAGAAGGCCCCGAAGGCGCCGGCCGAGCCCGGCAACGCTGCGCCGGCCGCCCCGCCTGCCGCGACGCCCGACGAGGTGCCGGCAGCCGACCCCGCTGGCGACGCCCCCGGCACGCCGGATGCGACCACCGAGACGGTGACCGCGCGGACGAAGGCGGCGAGCTCCGGCACCGCGTTGTCGATGCTGCCCGCGCTGCTCGTCGTCGGCATGATCGCCGCCGCCGCGTCGCTGGTGACCCGGCTGATGTCGCTGCGACGCCGGTGGATCCGATGACGCTGGTCGCGCCGGAGGAGACCGGCACGGAGGAGACCGGCACGGAGGAGGCGGGCCGCCGACGTCGTACGCCGGCACCTCCTCCGCCTCCCAGCGAGCGGGGTCTGTTCACCAGCTCCGCCCTGACCGTGGTCGCGGTCCTGTGCGCCTGGCTGGCCGTGCACCTGCTGGTGCTCGGCACGGTCTCCCACGACCGGGCCCAGGCGCTGTTGCACCGCGATTTCCGGATGCAACTCGCCGGCGCGACGGCACCCGTCGGCCCGGCCATCGAACCCGGAGTGCCCGTGGCACTCCTGACGATCCCGACGATCGAGGTCGACGAGACCGTCGTCGAGGGCACGGCCTCCGGCGACCTGTTCGCCGGCCCCGGCCACCGGCGCGACACGGTGCTGCCGGGTCAGGTCGGGAGCTCGGTGCTCTATGGGCGGTCGACGACCTATGGCGCGCCCTTCCGGGATCTCGGCACGTTGGTGGTCGGCGCTCCGATCACCGTGACGATGGCGCAGGGCAAGGTCACCTTCAAGGTGGTCGGCATCCGCCGCGACGGTGACCGTCTGCCGCCGCCCGTCGTTTCGGGCGCCGCGCGCCTGACCCTGGTGACCGCGGCCGGTGAGGGCCGGTTCGCCCGGATGATGCCGGGCAGCACGGTCTATGTCGACGCCGATGCGGCTGAGGGCCTGCCGGCGCCGGGCGGTCTGTCGCCGACGGTTCCCGACTCCGAGGAAGCGATGGCGTCCGGAACCGCGGCCCTACCGCTGCTGACCCTCTGGCTCGCCCTGTTCATCGCCGTGGTGGTGGCGACCCAGATCGCCCGTCAGCGCTGGAGTCGAGCGCAGGTCTGGGTGGTCGCGATCGCCCCGGTCCTGGCCCTGTCCTGGCTGACGACCGACACCGCCCTGCGACTGCTGCCCAACCTGATCTGACCGACCGAACCGCACGACTCGAACCGCACGACCCATCCAAGAAGAAGAACCGAGAAAGAGGAAGTTGATGTCTGCACGCACCACCCTCGGGGGCGCCCTCGCCGCGACCCTGACCCTCGGCACCCTCGCCCTGGGCATCGCGCCTGCGCACGCGGCGTACGCGCCCGACGTCGATGACGTGGTCGCGACCTCCGCGTCCGACCTCATCGGTGTCGGCTCCGACACCAGCCAGCACGCCCTCAAGTTGCTCGCGGACGCCTGGAACGGCACCACGCCGGCCCCGACCTCCAAGCTCGCGACGTACGCCGCCACCAGCGGCGGCGACCTGACCCTGCCGGGCGAGGCGGCCGCCGTCACCCGGCCCAACGGCTCGGGTGCCGGCAAGGCGAAGCTCTTCGGCGCCGGCAACGTCGCGGCGATCGACTTCGCACGGTCCTCGTCGTCGCTCAGCACCGACGAGGTGAACGCCAGCCTCAAGCAGTTCCCGTTCGCACTCGACACCTTGCAGATGGCCGTCGCCAAGAACTCGAACGCTCCCACGTCGCTGGCAGCGGGCGACCTCGTCAAGATCTACGACGGCACCTACACCAACTGGAGCCAGGTTCCCGGCAGCACCGCCAGCGGCGTGATCGCGCCGAAGATCCCGCAGGCGGGATCGGGCACGCGGAGCTTCTTCGAGGCCCAGCTCAAGGCCGCCAACGGCGGCACCGCTGTCAGCCTCGCCGGCACGGTGGCTCCGGTCCAGGAGCACGACGACACGCTCATCAAGGCGGACCCGAACGCGATCGCGCCGTTCTCGGCGGGTCGCGCGACCCTGCTCGGCACGCTGCGCCTGGAGACGGGATTCAAGGCCGACCGCGCGCTCTACAACGTCGTCCGCGGTGCTGACGTCGCCAAGCCCGAGATCACGGCCATGTTCGGCCCGAACGGCTTCCTGTGCTCCGAGCAGGCGGCCGCGCTGATCAAGAAGGCCGGGTTCGCCCAGCTCGCCAACGCCGACCACGACGGTGTCTGCGGTCAGCAGACCACCGGCGCGACCACCAACTTCAACGTCAGCGGCGACGTCGCACCGATCTCGACCGTCTCGACGGTGACCGGCAGCAGTGCATCGGCGGGTGCGGTCACCATCAAGGCCGCTGTCAACGGCTCGAAGACTCCCGAGGGATCGGTCACGTTCTCCGAGGGTGGGACGGTGGTGAAGGCGAACGTCCCGCTCATCGGCGGCACCGCGACCGCGAACCTCACCGGTGTCGGCGCCGGGAGCCACACCTACACGGCCGTCTACGCGCCGAAGGCCGGCACTGTGTTCGAGGCCTCGACCGGCACGGTCACGGTGACCGTCAAGGCTGCGACCTCCTCCGTCTCCGCCGCGTGCACCGCTGCGGGCGCCAAGGTCACCGCTGCCCAGGCGAAGGTCGCCACGCTCAAGGCAAAGTTCAAGAAGGCCAAGGGTGTTGCGAAGAAGAAGGCCAAGGCCAAGCTCAAGAAGGCCAAGGGTGCGCTGAAGACGGCGACCCAGGACCAGAAGACCGCCTGCTGAGCCGGGCGGGCTGAGCCCGCTCCCGTCCCAGCAGCACCGTTTCACCGGTGCCGGGCGGCCTTCCCGGCCGCCCGGCACCAGCCACACGAACAGGAAAACCGATGGACCACGACGCCAGCGTCGACACGATGTCACTGCCCGCCGTTCCGCCGCTCGCGGTGCAGGAGGTGCCGGCCGACGTACCCCGGCTCGACCCGGCCGTCTCCGTCGACCGGACGACCCCGCGTGACGGCGCCGGACTCGCCGAGCTCGAGGCCCGCGACGTCACGGCGTGGTTCGGTGACCACAAGGTCCTCGACCGGGTCTCGCTGACCATGCCCGCCGGTGGCATCACGGCGTTGATCGGCCCGTCCGGTTGCGGAAAGTCGACCTTCCTGCGGATCCTCAACCGGATGCACGAGCTGGTGCCGTCGGCGCAACTGGCCGGTGAGGTGCTGCTGGACGGCGAGGACATCTACGACCCGGCCAAGCGCCTCATCGATGCCCGGCGTGCGATCGGGATGGTCTTCCAGAAGCCCAACCCGTTCCCTGCGATGTCGATCGAGGAGAACGTGCTGGCCGGGCTCAAGCTGACCGGCACCCGGATGAGCCGGTCCGACAAGGCCGATCTCGTCGAGTCGTGTCTCATCAAGGGCGGCCTGTGGAACGAGGTCAAGGACCGCCTCGACGCTCCCGGCGGCGGTCTGTCCGGTGGCCAGCAGCAGCGCTTGTGCATTGCGCGGTCGCTCGCGATCAAGCCGCGGGTGCTGCTGATGGATGAGCCGTGCTCGGCCCTCGACCCCACCTCCACGCGGGTGATCGAGGAGACCATGCTCGACCTCGCCCGTGAGGTCACGATCGTGATCGTCACCCACAACATGCAGCAGGCCGCCCGCGTCTCCGGGGAGTGCGCCTTCTTCCTGGCCTCCCAGGGTCAGCCCGGCGTCATCGTCGAGCACGGCGACACGACGGCGATGTTCCAGAATCCCCAGGACTCGCGGACCTACGACTACGTCAACGGCCGGTTCGGCTGAGGCGTACGGCGACCTGATCAATCGCATGTGCAGCGCATGCTTGCTCGCTTCGCGCATGGAATCTAGGCTCTTTGTATGAGCATGATCCAGATCCGCAATGTCCCGGACGACATCCACCGGCGGCTGAAGGCTCGCGCGGCGATGGAGGGCGTTTCGCTCTCAGATCTGGCACTTGCCGAATTGCGTCGTTCGCTGGAACGTCCCACACGACGCGAACTCCTCGACATGGTCGCATCCAGGGAACCGGTGATTGAGGGGCCATCCTCTGCTGAGTTGATCGACGGCGCCCGTCGCGCCTCATGATCGTTCTGGACGCCTCCGCCGCGGTCGAATGGCTGCTGGGGCGGCCAGGAGCGGAAGCCGTGGTCGACCGGATGCGCGATCCCGACATCGCCGTCCATGCTCCCGCCCACCTGGGGATCGAGGTCACGGCAGCCCTTCGAGGACTGGTCCTCGGCGGTCACACGACTCCTGCGCGGGCGGGGTTGGCGATGTCGGACCTGTTCGCAGCCGACATCACTGTCCACGAGGCCACTCCCTTCCTCGCCCGTGCCTGGGAGTTGCGGGACAACCTGACGCCGTACGACGCCGTCTATGTCGCGCTGGCTGAGGTGTTGGGGGCGACGCTGGTCACGGCGGACGCACGACTGGCTCGTGCTCCCGGACTCTGTGCTGGCATCGAGGTCGTGGGCTGATCGCCGTCCGTCTCGGCGGATCGAGGGTTCATGACGTCATCTCGGTGTCAGCTCCGGACATCCGGTTCCGCGGCCTTGAGGATCTCTCGTGCCATGTCGTCGGCAACCGCTCGGGCCGCCCGGTGGGGCTCGCTCCGCAAACCTGCGATGACCCCCTCCTGGTCAGCCGCCGACCGGTTCTGGCTCAGTTTGGCCTTGCCGGTGACGGCTTCGACGCGCATCTCGATGCCTACGATCCCGCGAAGCTGTCCGCTGATGTAGTCAGGGGGCGCATCGGTCGTCGCCCACGGCTGGTCACGACCGCCCTCGTGCAGGTCGGTGAGCGCAGTGACGGCGGCTCGTAGGTCATCGGAGTCATCGAAGACGCTGACGGTGCCCCTGAGCTCGACCGCGGAGTAGTTCCAGGTCGGAACGACGCGTCCGTGGTCAGCCTTTGACGCGTACCAGGAAGGCGAGATGTACGCCTGATTTCCCTGGCAGACGAGGAGTGCAGGCGAGCCTGCTGTGATGGTGCGCCAGTGCGGGTTGGCCTTCGCCATGTGTGCGATCACTCGGTCGCCGATCCAGAGGATCGGCAGCAGGGTCGCTGCGGGGTAGCCGTCCTCGCTGATCGTGATGAGTTGTGCGGCGCCGATGTCGGAAACGAACGTGCGCATCCGCCCGTCGTCCACGGCGTTGCTGTGAGGTACGTACACGGTTTCTCCCTGGGTGATCAGCCGAACGCGAGTTTCACCGCGACCAGCACCATCGTGGCGGCAACGACAAGTTCGAGCACCTGCCACGACCGTGGGCGTGCGAGGAGCGGTGCGAGACGCCGCGCTCCGAAGCCCAGCGTCGTGAACCAGACGATGCTGGCGCCCGCGGCGCCGAGCCCGAAGAGCCACCGGCCATCGAGGGGCCCCTGCGCGGCGTCGTACGTGGCTGCGATCGAGCCGACGAGCAGGACCGTGTCGAGATAGACGTGCGGGTTCAGCCACGTCAGGGCCGCAGCCCGTCGCAGTACCTTGCCCCGCGACTCATCCCTGACGCCGTCACCGGTGAGCAGCGCATCGGGCGCGAACGCGCGACGGAGCGAGCCGACGGCGTACCAGAGCAGGAAGGCGACGCCGAGCCAGGTCACTGCGCTGATGAGCCACCCCGCACGGCCGATCACGGCTCCCACTCCGGCGACCCCGGCCGCGATGAGTACGACGTCTGACGCCGCGCACAGCGCCACCACTGCGCCGGTGTGGCTCCGGGCCATGCCTTGGCGCAACACATAGGCGTTCTGGGCGCCGATGGCGACGATGAGCGATCCGCCGGTCATGAATCCGGCGCCGAGGGGTAGCAGCACGCGCTCACCGTAGGAGCCGCGCCGAGCGAAGACCAGCGAATGTTTCTAAGGAACCTGAAGCCATGCTTCACTGTGCCGGTGCGCTTCGATCCGGTCCACCTCGAGACTCTCCTGACCATCGCCGAGTCAGGATCGTTCGAGGCCGCGTCCCGACAGCTGCACATCACGCCCAGCGCCGTGAGCCAGCGGGTCCGGGCGCTCGAGACTGCGGCTGGCCAGGTGCTGGTCCGGCGAACGCTGCCGGTGGAAGTGACCAATGCTTGCGGCCCACTCCTGCGCCTCGCGCAGCAACTGCGCCTGCTCACTGCGGAGGCGGCCACCGCGCTGGGCGACCAGGATGTCGTCGAGATGCGTGTCGCGGTGAATGCGGACTCCTTGGCGACGTGGTTTCGCCCGGTCCTCGCGGCAACAGCCCGACATCGGGCGACAGCCCTCCAGCTTGCGATCGAGGACGAGGGACACTCCCATGACCTGCTGCGGCGCGGCGAGGTGCTCGCGGCCGTCACCGCCGAACCGCGGCCGGTCCAGGGGTGTTCCGTCGAACCCCTCGGTGTCCAGCGCTACCGCGCTGCTGGCTCGCCCACGTTGGTCGACAATCACCGTCGTGGGAAGGCTGTTGCCTGGAAGGAGATACCGATGGTCGTCTTCAACGAGAAGGACCGACTCCAGGACTCGGTGCTGGCTTCCAAGGGCGCGCAACGACCGAGCGTCGTCCACCGGGTGCCCAGCACGGCTGACTTCCTCGAAGCCGTTCGGGCAGGGCTCGGATGGGGCCTGATCCCCATCTCCCAACTGGAGCCCGATGTCTCCCGAGGCGACCTCGTGCCGATGCCGGGCGCATCACCTGTCGACGTCGCCCTGTTCTGGCAGCGCTGGCGACTGCCGAGCCCGGCGCTCGACAACCTGACCGTCGACGTCAGGTCAGCCGCCCACGCGGGGCTTCGAGCACGCCCGAGGTGATCGAGATCGAGTGACGGGGTTTGTGTCGGAGGGTCCTGATGTCATGGGTTCATGAGGGTTTCGGGACTCGATGCAGACGGGATGGATGTGGCGGCGATGGCTGCTGCGGACGTGTTGTCGTTCGTCGAGTCCCGCCACGTCGACCGGTTGGCTGTGAGCGTGACATCCTCACCGCGGCCTACCAGTGGGCGGTGCTGCATCACCCCGACTCCCTACCGGTGACGGACAAACGCGGTCGCGACCGCGCTCGGCCTGCGGGTGCGGCGGGGACACCGAAGATCACCGAACATGCCGCGGCCGCGTTCGGTGCCCGGATCCAAACCAGTCCTCATGGGGCACGTCGGTTGATCGCCGACGCGGTCGACCTCACCCTCCGCCTCCCGCGGCTGCGGGCCGGGATCGATGCCGGGACCGTCCGGGTCGCCCACGCCCGCCATGTCGCGGACGCCACCCGCGACCTGTCGGACCAGGAGGCCGGGTAGGTGGACGGGGAGGTCGTCGACGCCGCGGACGGCAGGCTGGCGTGGGCGCGGTTCGAAGCATTGGTGGAGGGCAAGGTTGCCGCCGCAGCCCCCGAGGTCGCCGCTGCTCGGGAGAAGCAAGCCGCCCTGGAACGCAGCGTCCGCAGGACGAGGGTCAACAGGCACGGCAACGCGACCCTGATCGTGAAGGCCGATGCCCCGACGGTCGAGACCATCGACGCGGCCATCGCCTTCCTGGCCGAGCAGTTGAAGGAACGGTTCCCCGACACCTGTCTCGACGAGCGACGGGTCCACGCCCTGAGCTTGTTGGCGAACCCTGATGCCCACCTCGACCCCGACGTGGGTCCCGCTGCACCGCGGGTGGTGGTCTACCTGCATCTGTATGGCGAGTCACCGATCGCGAGGCTCGAGGGCAACGGCCCGGTCACCACCACCTGGGTGAAACACCTGCTCGCCGGGACTCTCGCCGCCGGCCCCGGTGGCATTGACCTGGTCAACGCACCCAACGTGAAGATCACGCCCGTGCTCGACCCGGTCGGGCAGGCGCCGGTGGATGCCTACGAGATCCCCGCCCGACTCCGCACCGCGGTCCGGATCCTGCATCCCGGCGACGTGTTCCCCTTCGCAGCCTCCCTGTCACGACGCCTCGATCTCGACCACGCCATTCCGCACGCCCAAGGTGGTCCGACCGGGGTCGGGAACCTCGCACCGTTGACAAGAACTCATCATCGGATCAAGACCCACCACCGTGAGAACGGCCGTGGGTGGGAAGTGCGACATCCCAACCCCTTAGATCATCGTGTGGCGAGATCCCTACGGAGCCCACTACCTGATTGACGGGACCGGAACCCGACAAGTCACCGGCAACACGGATCTCACCGAAGCCCCGTCGCCGAGCGACAGGTCAAGCGCGCCCACACCACGATGCGACTCGTTCCACCGCGCCCAGTTCACTGTCGGCTTCGCTGCCTGACGGTCGCTGCGCGACCTCCTCGATGTCGGTCCCTCCGCGTAGGCTGGCGACGCAACCCCCGGTCGTTCCGAGACCGGGGGCGCTCGTCGTGTTCCTCGAACCAAAGGTGTGCCCGTGAGCCTCGCCGGCCTTGCCGACGCCGTCCTCGCCGATCCGACCCTGTCGACCGCGCTCGCCAGCGCCATCGACGGCAGCCGGGCGACCGGTGAACTGACCGGACCGGAGGCGCTGCGACCGTTCCTCGCCACGGGCTTGGCCCGCGCCGGCATGCCCGTGCTCGTGGTGACGGCCACGACCCGCGAGGCGGAGTTGCTGGTCGACGAACTGGGAGACCTCCTCGACCCGGCGACGGTCGCCTACTACCCGAGCTGGGAGACCCTGCCGCACGAGCGGCTCAGCCCGCGCAGCGACACGGTCGGTCGCCGACTCGCCGTGCTGCGGCGGCTGTGCCACCCCGGCACTGACGCGGCGACCGGGCCGGTCCAGGTCGTCATCGCACCCGTTCGCAGCGTCCTCCAACCGCAGGTCAAGGGCTTGGGCGACCTCACCCCGGTCGAGCTCACCGTCGGCAGCACTGCCGAGATCGAGGACGTCGTGGCGGGCCTGGTGGGGGCGGCGTACTCCCGCGTCGACCTGGTCGAGAAGCGCGGCGAGTTCGCCGTGCGCGGCGGCATCGTCGATGTCTTTCCGCCGACCGAGGAACACCCCGTCCGCGTGGAGTTCTTCGGCGACGAGGTCGACGAGATCCGCACCTTCGCGATCGCCGACCAGCGCACCATCGACAAGGTCGAGCGGCTGTGGGCGCCGCCGTGTCGCGAGCTGCTGCTCACCGATGACGTCAGGGCGCGTGCTGCCGAGCTCGGACGGAGCCACCCGCAACTGCTGGAGATCACCGACAAGCTTGCGCAGGGCATCGCCGTCGAGGGCATGGAGGCGCTGATCCCGGCCCTCGTCGACGAGCTCGAACTCCTTGTCGACCTGATGCCCGCGGACACTCGGATCCTCGTCCTCGACCCCGAGCGTGCCCGGGCCCGTGCCCACGACCTGGTCGCCACCAGCGAGGAGTTCCTCGCAGCCTCCTGGGCGACCGCAGCCAACGGCGGGCAGGCGCCCATCGACCTGCAGGCCGCGTCGTACCAGTCCCTCGGCGACGTCCGTGACCACGCGCGTCATCGCGGTCAGAGCTGGTGGACGTTCAGCCCGTTCGGCCTCGACGGCGATGAGGACACCGACCTCAAGGAGAGCGCCGCCCAGCCTGCGCCGACGTACCGCGGCGACGTCGCGAAGGCGTTCGCCGACATCGCCCAGTGGCGCTCCGACGGGTACGCCGTCGCGGTGGTCCACGTCGGTCACGGACCCGCGCACCGCATGGTCGAGGCACTCGGCGAGCAGGACGTCCCGGCACGTCTGGTCGACGACCTCCCGCAGGGTCACCAGCTCGATCCCGCGGTCGTCACCATCACCTGCGGCAACCTCGGCCACGGCCTCGTCGACGTCGAGCGCAAGTTGGTCGTGCTGACCGGTGAGGACATCGTCGGGTCCAAGGCGTCGGTGCGCGACAAGGGCGCGATGCCGGTGCGGCGCAAGCGCCAGATCGACCCGTTGGAGCTCAAGGCCGGCGACTACGTCGTGCACGAGCAGCACGGTGTGGGCCGGTTCGTGGAGATGAAGCAGCGCGAGGTGCAGGGTGCGGTCCGCGAATACCTCGTGCTCGAATACGGCCCGTCCAAGCGTGGTGGCCCGGCCGACCGGTTGTTCGTCCCGGCCGACACCCTCGACCAGGTTACCCGCTACGTCGGCGGCGAGCAGCCGAGTCTGGACCGGCTCGGCGGCGGCGACTGGACCAAGCGGAAGAACAAGGCTCGCAAGGCCGTCCGTGAGATCGCCTCCGAACTGATCAAGCTCTACGCCGCCCGGCAGGCCACGAAGGGCCATGCGTTCGGTGCGGACACCCCGTGGCAGCGCGAGCTCGAGGACGCCTTCCCGTTCCATGAGACCCCCGACCAGCTGACCACCGTCGACGAGCTCAAGGCCGACATGGAGCGGACGGTCCCGATGGACGCGAGGATCTGCGGTGCCGTCGGCTACGGCAAGAAGGAGGTCGACGTCGGTGGGGCGTTCGAGGCGCGGAGCGACGGCAAGCAGGGCG
>JASLDK010000070.1 GCA_030145945.1 Nocardioides sp. | reverse complement strand
GGCTGCTCGCCCAGCCAGGCAAGGGCCGCGGTCATGTCGTCCGGCGCCGCCGGGAAGCGATGCTCGGGTGGTCGGCGGTAGTCGACGCTGAGCACCGCCATCCCGCTGATGTTCGCGAACCGGCGCACGGCTGCGTCGTGGACGTCGACGTCGTTGAAGACGAACCCGCCGCCGTGCGCGTGCAGCACCACGGCGTCGTACCCCTCGGGGAGGTAGAGGCGCGCGGGCACCCCGTTGGCGAGGACGTCGCGCACCTCGGCGACCTCCGGCCCTGCCTGACCGGCCGCGGCCGTTCGGGCCGACTCTCGCTCGGCCGCGATGTCGTGGGCGGGATCAGTCACCGACACCGAGTCGGCGTCGTACGCGATCGCCTTGCGAGCCTGGGGGTGCAGGGCCATGTCAGCTGTTCAACCGCTCGAGTTCCTCGTCGATGATCGTCGTGTCCAGCTTGACGAAGACCGGCGTGGGCTTGGCGACGGCTCGACCGACCTCGATGGCGTGACGCTGCCAGGACGGGAAGCCGGTGTAGTCGCCCGTGATGATGGGGTAGCAACGCGACGCATCGTCGAGGTCGGCGACCTCCTCGATGCGCGGCATGGGGGCGATCCGGCCCTCGCCGCCGAAGGCCTGGTCGACGGCGTTGGCGGAGAACGGCAGGAACGGGCTGAGCACCAGGTTGAGGTCGGCGACGCACTGCGCCATCACGTGCAGGACGGTGCCGAGACGCTGCGGGTCCTCCTTGATCTTCCACGGCTCGGTGTCGGAGACGTACTTGTTGACGTCCGCGACGGCCCGCATCGCCTCGCCGATCGCCTGCTTCTGGCGGTGCCGGCCGATCAGGTCGCCCACGACGCCGAAGGCGGCCTCGGTGGTCGCGAGGACGGCCTCGTCCTCCGCGGTCAACGCACCGCAGGCGGGGATCTCGCCGAAGTTCTTGGCGATCAGGTTGGCGGTGCGGTTGACCAGGTTGCCCCAGCCGGCGACCAGTTCGTCGTTGGTACGCCGGACGAACTCCGCCCACGTGAAGTCGGAGTCCTGGCTCTCGGGGCCGGCGGCGGCCACGAAGTAGCGGAAGGCGTCGGGCTGGTAGCGCGCCAGCAGGTCGTGGACGTAGATGACGACCTTCTTGGACGAGGAGAACTTCTTGCCCTCCATCGTCAAGAACTCGCTCGAGACGACCTCGGTGGGCAGATTGAGCTCACCCAGCTCGCGGGCCGAGCCGCCCTTGTCGCCCTTGCCCGCATAGGCGAGCAACTCGGCCGGCCAGATCTGCGAGTGGAAGGTGATGTTGTCCTTGCCCATGAAGTAGTAGGACAGCGCCCCCGTTGACGCGGCGTCGTTCCACCAGGCGCGCCAAGCATCAGGCTGGCCCGTGCGGCGGGCCCATTCGATCGACGCCGACAGATAGCCGATGACCGCGTCGAACCAGACGTAGAGCTTCTTGGTCGGGTTGTCCCGCCAACCCTCCAACGGCACCGCGATGCCCCAGTCGATGTCGCGGGTCATCGCCCGTGGACGGATCTCCTCGAGGATGTTCTTGGAGAACCGGATCACGTTGGGCCGCCACAGCCCGGTCGCCTCGCGCTCGTCGAGCCACTCCTGCAGGGCGTCTGCGAGCGCCGGCAGGTCGAGGAAGAAGTGCTGCGTCTCGATGAACTCCGGCGTCTCGCCGTTGATCTTCGAGCGCGGGTTCTTGAGGTCGTGCGGGTCCAGCTGGTTGCCGCAGTTGTCGCACTGGTCGCCCCGCGCGCCGTCGTACCCACAGATCGGGCAGGTGCCCTCGATGTAGCGGTCCGGCAGGGTCCGTCCGGTCGAGGGCGAGATCGCGCCGTACGTCGTCTGCTCGACGAAGTAGCCGTTCTCGTGGACCCCGAGGAAGAGCTCCTGGACGACGGCGTGGTGGTTGCGCGTCGTGGTGCGGGTGTAGAGGTCGTAGGTGATGCCGAGCCCCACCAGGTCCTGAACGATCAGTCCGTGGTTCTTGTCCGCGAGCTGTTGCGGCGTCATGCCGGCCTCGTCGGCGGCGATCAGGATCGGCGTGCCGTGCTCGTCGGAGCCGGACACCATCAGCACGTCATTGCCCGTCATCCGCTGGTATCGGCTGAAGACGTCGGACGGGACACCGAAACCGGCGACGTGGCCGATGTGTCGGGGGCCGTTCGCATAGGGCCAGGCGACAGCGGAGAGGACATGCGTCATGCCCTGAATCCTAGGGTCGCCCCGGCCTGACTCCATCAGTGGCGCTGGACGGGCCGCTTCGGCTTGCGGCGGGACTTCTTGATCCGTCGCGCCGTGCGGAGTCGGATGTCCGGCAGGAAGTCGTAGAGGAGCTGGCCCGGGCACTCGGTGTCATTGGTGTCGCGGTGCCCGTCGATGACGGGCAGTTCGACCCAGGTGCCCAACGGATAGAGGTCGCTGCCGTGGGACTTCACCGCCGTGGTCGCAAGCGGGTCGCGGTGGTACTTCCTCAGCTTCCAGGCGGCGACCTTCGCAACGCCGGACAGGACCTTCCCGGTGGGCGCGACCTCCTGGAAGTCGCCGAGCACGGCGATCCCCACGGAGGTGTGGTTGAAGCCGAGAGTGTGGGCACCGAGAGTGTCGCGGTCACCGTCGGCTCCACGACGGCCCGCCCAGATCCGACCGAACCGGTCGACGAGGTAGTTGTAGCCGATGTCGGACCAGCCGAGCGTCTTCGTGTGATAGCGGTAGATCGCCCGCAGGATCCGCGGCACGTCGCGCTTGCGGTAGTCGTTGCCCGTCGCGGTGTGGTGCACATGGATCTGCTCGACGGTCCTGACCCGCTTGGGCCTGCCGGTCGCGAGCCGCGGGTTGGCATGCCAGGCGCGGCGACTGCGGATCCTGGGGCGCAGCGACCGGCGGCGTTTGGGCCGCGCGGTGCTGCGGCCGGCAACGGCGTCGTCCGTGGCGGGGTCGCGCCCGACCTCGCCGGGATCGATCAGGGTCAGCACCGGTCGCTGGACGCCGCCGGTGACCTCGACCTGGACGCCGTCGCTGTCGCCGACCCAGAGCGGCGCCGTGCCCGATCGGGTACGCCGGGCCTCCGGCGTACCGTGATCAGGAAGGTCGCGGAGCGTGGACAGCGCGCGCCAGTGGCTCCACACGCCATCGACTCCGCGCACCCGGACCCGGACTCGGCCGGGATCTGCTCCGGCACCCGCTGCCCAGGTGACGCCGAGGAGCGCGAACCTGTCGGTGGTCTGCTCGGCGGTGCGCAGCACTCCCCCACGTGCGGCGAGGTTCGGATCGGGGCTCAGCATGACGTCACGCGATGACCCGATGCCGTCGCCGTCCGGATGCAGCCGCAGTCGACCTCGGCCCTGCACGCCGGGCGCTGGAGACGTGCCCGCGCTCGCCGCCGCGCTCGCCGCCGCGGCCGGGCTCGAGGTGAGCCCGACCAGCGGCAGGACCGCGACGGCGGCTCCGATCGTGGCGAGGTCGCGACGGCGCAGGGACGGTTCCGAGATGTTCATGACTCCCGAGCATGCGTCATCGGACGCGGTCCGTGTCGGGTCTGGCCCCGCGTGTCAGCAGATCGCGAGGTCGACCAGGCGAAGCTCAGGAGAAGTCGAGGTCTCCGGTGCGCGACCGCTTGAGCTCGAAGAAGTTCGGGAAGGACGCGACGGCGACGACGCCGTCCCACAGCCGTCCGGCGTCGTCGCCACGCGGGATGCTGGTGAGAACAGGACCGAAGAAGGCTGCGCCGTTGACGTGGATGGTGGGCGTTCCGACGTCGTCGCCGACCGCGTCCATGCCCTCGTGGTGCGAACGCGCGACGGCGTCGTCGTAGGACGTGTCGGTGGCTGCTTCGACCAGCTCGGCCTCCAGGCCGACCTCGGCGAGGACCTCGGCGATCAGGCCGAGTCCGTCGTCGGGCTGCTCGTGCAGCTTGCGGCCCTCGAGGTGGATCCGCTTGCCGAAGGCGTCGTAGAGCGGGCGGAGCACCTGGTCGCCGTGCCGCTGCTGCGCGGCGATCAGCACCCGAACCGGACCCCAGGCGGGGGCGAGCAGGGTCCGGTACTCCTCGGGCAGGTCGCGGTCCTTGTTGAGGAAGGCCAGTGACATCACGTGCCAGTGGACCTCGATGTCACGAACCTGCTCGACCTCGAGGATCCAGCGTGACGTGATCCAGGCGAAGGGGCACAGCGGGTCGAACCAGAAGTCTGCGCGGTCGAGCGCCGACGCGGGCGCGGAGGAGTCAGCCATGTTCCGGCAACCTCCTGGCCCGCGTCAGCATTCCCGCTCCCCTGGATTCGTCGATGGCGTGCTGGGTCAGCGGACCCTGACGCTGCCCGTGACCTTGGGCGCGGATGGCACGACGGTCGAGCCGAGGTAGCGCACCCGCACGGCCTTGGTGCCAGCGGGCATCCGCACCTTGACGACGGCTCTGCCATCGACCAGACGCACCTCGCGCTTCCAGGATCCGATCCGGACCAGCACCTTGCCGGTGACCGGTACGACGCCGGCCGCGGTCACCGTGACCTTGACGACCGCCTTCCGCTTGGCGGAGCGCGTCGTCAGGGCCACGGTGGCCGGACTGGTCACGGGGGTGTTGGCACCGACCGCGTCGACGCGACTCTGGTACTGCGACTTCGCCGCCGTGACCTGCACGGTGACCGGCATGCCGACGTCCTCGGCGACGAGCTGGTACGTCGGGGCGGTGGCGCCCTGGATCGGCGTACCGGCTCGCAGCCACTGATAGGTCACCGCAGCGTCCGACTGGTCGAACGTCCCGGGCACGGCGGTGAGGACCTGCCCGAGCGCTGGCGTGCCGGTGACGGTGGACGGGGTCAGCGGTGCGATCGCGCCGTTGAGGACCTGCCCGACGTCGTAGAACGGAGAGACCACCGTGGTCAGGCCGTCCTGACGCGCGGTCACCCGCATGCTGATGGTCTTGCCCAGCAGGTCGGGTGTGATCGGCAGCGTCGGATCGGTGAGATTGGCGATCCGTACGCCGTCGGCGAACCAACGCCACCGGTTCTCTGCGGGGGTGGGGGTCCACGCTCCGGCGGTCGCCGTGACCGTTCCGTTGACGAACAGGTCACCGGAGACGACCGGTT
>JASLDK010000060.1 GCA_030145945.1 Nocardioides sp. | reverse complement strand
GGTCAGGATCGCCGAGACCCCGCGGGTGTCGGTCCCGAACATCAGTCCGGTGCCTGCCCCCACCGACGCCGCGAGCGCCACGATGCTGGCGACGCTGCCGATCACCTCGTTGTGCCGGGCCACGAAGCCAGCGGGAGCGGTCTCAGCCATGGGCAGACCCTAGGACATCGGGGCGAACGCACGAGTGCCTGAAGCCGCGAAGGGATTCGGGCGGCGGGGTCGTGCCGCCGTACCCTTGCAGGGTTATGAGCACCGCCACAGGCAGCATCGCCGACCAGCCGAGGACCTACGAGGTCCGCACCTACGGGTGTCAGATGAACGTCCACGACTCCGAGCGGCTCTCGGGGCTCCTCGAGGACGCGGGCTATCTGGCGGTCCCTGAGGGCGAACAGGCCGACGTCGTCGTGTTCAACACCTGCGCGGTCCGCGAGAACGCCGACAACCGGCTCTACGGCAACCTCGGTCACCTCGCGCCCGCCAAGGCCAGCCGGCCCGGCATGCAGATCGCGGTCGGCGGCTGCATGGCGCAGAAGGACCGCGACACCGTCGTCAAGAAGGCGCCGTGGGTGGACGTCGTCTTCGGCACCCACAACATCGGCTCCCTGCCGGCTCTGCTCGACCGGGCCCGCAGCCAGCAGGAGGCCCAGGTCGAGATCCTCGAGTCGCTCGACGTGTTCCCCTCGACCCTGCCGACCAAGCGCGAGTCGGCCTACGCCGCGTGGGTCTCGGTCAGCGTCGGCTGCAACAACACCTGCACGTTCTGCATCGTCCCCAGCCTGCGCGGCAAGGAGAAGGACCGCCGTCCCGGCGAGATCCTCGCCGAGATCGAGGCACTGGTCGCCGAGGGCGTCTCGGAGATCACCCTGCTCGGTCAGAACGTCAACGCCTACGGCGTCGAGTTCGGCGACCGCCAGGCGTTCTCCAAGCTGCTGCGGGCCTGTGGCGAGATCGAGGGCCTGGAGCGGGTGCGGTTCACCAGCCCCCACCCCGCCGAGTTCACCGACGACGTCATCGAGGCGATGGCCGAGACGCCCAACGTGATGCCGAGCCTGCACATGCCCCTGCAGTCCGGGTCGTCGAAGGTCCTCAAGGACATGCGCCGCTCCTACCGGCAGGAGAAGTTCCTCGGCATCATCGAGCGGGTCCGTGCCGCCATCCCCGACGCCGCGATCACCACCGACATCATCGTCGGGTTCCCCGGCGAGACCGAGGAGGACTTCCAGGAGACGCTCAAGGTCGTCCGCGAGGCCCGCTTCTCCGGAGCCTTCACCTTCCAGTACTCCAAGCGGCCCGGCACTCCCGCCGCCACCCTCGACAACCAGGTGCCGCAGGCCGACGTCACGGATCGCTACAACCGGCTCGTCGAGCTGGTCAACGAGATCACCTGGGACGAGAACAAGACGTTTCTCGGCCGTGAGCTCGAGCTCATGGTCGCCGAGGGCGAGGGCCGCAAGGACGCCGAGACCCGTCGTCTCTCCGGCCGTGCCCCCGACAACCGTCTCGTCCACTTCGAGGCCGACTTCTCCCAGGTGGACGGCGAGCCCCGGCCCGGTGACATGGTCACCGTGCGGGTCACCCACGCGGCCCCGCACCACCTCGTCGCCGACGGACCGGTCCGCGCACTGCGGCGCACCCGGTCCGGGGATGCGTGGGAGCGCCGCACCTCGGCGCCGACCCCTGCCGCTGGCGGCGTCGGGCTCGGCATGCCGTCCATCGGCAAACCAGCGCCTTTGCCGGACACGCCTGCCTGCGGCTGAAAGCCACCCGTTCAGGCGGGTGACTCCACCTCCGGGGGCACCTCGGGGTTGCCCTTGGTGGCCTCGGTGTCGGTGTCCTCGGGTGTCACCGTCTCGGCAGGAAGGTCGTCGGTGGCAGGGTTGCGCCACGGACTCGGGTCGTGTGGTTCGGTGCTGTAGGCCCCGTCCCCTCCGACGCCTTCCACGCGGTTCGGACCACCCGGGGACGGTGCGGGCGACTCAGCGACCGGTTCGGGTCGTGGTGGCAGTTCCTGGCTCATCGCTCTCCTCTCCTGTGGGAGCACCCGGACAGGCGGTATCCGCTGAGGCGCCGCGCAGACCCCTCAGAATCCGTGCTGGGTCAGCGGTTCCAGCGTCCCGGCCTGAAGGGCGGCGAGCACCACGGCCTCGTGGGGCACGACGGGCGTGGGAAGCGCCGTCAACGCGAACCACTGCAGGTCGGCGCACTTGGTCGGCTCGACGATGCGGGGCTCGCCCGTCCACGAGCGGGCGGTGAAGAAGAAGTCGATGCGCTCATCGATGGGCAGGTCGTGCGCCGTGCGCTGCATGGCGGTGGCGAAGGTGAGGTCGAGGTCGTCGACGCCGATCTCCTCGAGCGCTTCGCGACGCGCTGCGTCCTCTGCGGTCTCGCCGCGTTCGACGTGGCCGGCGGCAGCAGAGGCCCAGTGCGCGTCCATGTATCCGGTGTTCTGCCGCAGCTGCAGCAACACCTCGGTGACCGTGCCGCCCTCCGGGGAAGGAGCCTCCCGGAGGAGGAGGACGTAGGAGGCCGGGACCACCGTGAAGCGGAACTTGCCGGTCGCGGGGTCCTGTACGGTCACCGAGGCGCTCTTCTGCTGATCAGTTGATGTCGTCGTTCTTGCCGTCGAGCTTGTCGAGCGCGTCCTTGGCCTTGTCGACGCCGAGCTCGACCTTGTCGGCGAACTTGCCGCCGGTCTTGTCGTTGATCAGGTCGGCGGCCTTGTCGAGACCGGCGCCGATTTTGTCACCCTGGCCGTCGACCGCGTTGGTCAGCTTGCCCTTGGCGTCATCGAGAAAACCCACGAGAAACCCCCAGAAAGTGAGATGTGCACGGCCCGCCCTGAGCCGCCGCATTCACCTTGCCACACTGGTGGCCATGTCGTCGCCGTCGTCCGCCCCTGTGATCGTGGCGATCGTCGGTCCGACCGCGAGCGGCAAGACGTCCCTCTCGCTCGACCTCGCCGGCGCTCTCGGGGGCGAGATCGTCAACACGGATGCGATGCAGGTCTATCGCGGCATGGACATCGGTACGGCGAAGCTTCCGGTCGCCGATCGCCGCGGGATCGCGCATCACCTGCTCGACACGCTCGAGGTGCGCGATCCGGCAACGGTCGCCGAGTTCCAGGGGTGGGCGCGTACCGCGATCGAGGACATCCGGGCGAGGGCCGCGATCCCTGTCCTGGTGGGCGGTTCCGCGCTCTACACCCGAGCGATCCTCGACCGCTTCGACTTCCCGGGGACCGACCCGGACCTGCGCGCCCGATTGGAGACGGAACTGCAGGAGCTCGGCAGCCCCGCCCTCCACGACCGCCTCACGTCGCTGGACCCTGAGGCCGCCGTACGAATCGAACCCGACAACGGCCGTCGCATCGTCCGCGCCCTCGAGGTCATCGAACTCACCGGCGCGCCGTTCAGCGCCAACCTCCCCGTCCAGGAGTACGCCGACCCGCGCACCGTGCAGATCGGGGTCGCCATCGACCGGGAGGTCCTTGCGGTTCGCATCGAGCAGCGGGTCCGGCAGATGTTCGACGAAGGGCTTCTCGACGAGGTCGACCGACTGCTCGCACACGGCCTGGCCGAGAGCCGCACGGCCGCGCTCGCCATCGGCTACCGCCAGGCGATGGCGGTGTTGGCGGCAGAGATGTCCCTCGAGGAGGCGATCGAGAAGACCGCCACCGCCACTCGCCGGTTCGCTCGTCGCCAGATGGCCTGGTGGAAGAACGATCCCCGCATCCATTGGGTGCAGTACGACGATCCCGACCGTGTGGCGGCGGCGCTCGACGCCATCCGCTCGTTGTGACCCGGGGCCAATGACCGGATCCGCTTTGGTGGCCGGATGCCTGCCGGTGTGAGCCGTCAGCAACCAGACTCGGAGGCATGACGAACTCCTCCGTTGCTGTCGTGACGGGCGCTGCGCGGGGCATCGGTCTCGCCTTCGCTGAACAGCTCGCGGCGCGCGGCCACCTGGTCCTGCTGACCGATCTCGACGGAGGCGCCGCGCGGGTTGCCGCCGACAGGATCGGCAGGGCGGCCTGGGCGATCCCGCAGGATGTCTCCGACCCGGCGAGCCATCGTGCCGTCGCCGCTGAAGCGGCATCGCGCGGTGAGGTCCGGGTCTGGATCAACAATGCCGGGATCCTCTTCGCCGGCGATCCGTGGACGCACACGGATGCTCAGGTCGCGTCCATCCTCGACGTCAACCTGCGCGGCACGATCCACGGCAGTGCTGCAGCAGTGAACGTGATGAGTGGCCATGGCGGTCGCATCCTCAACGTGGCCTCGATCTCGGCTCTCACCCCGGTTCCCGGGCTCGCGTTGTACGCCGCCACCAAGGCGGCCGTGCTGTCCTACACGACCTCGCTGCAGGGCGATCTGGACCATGCCGGTCTCGACATCAAGGTGCGCGCCCTGTGCCCGGACGTCGTGGGGACCGCGATGGTCCACGATCACGCCTTGGACCCCGGAGCCGCGATGCTGTTCTCCGGCCCGAAGCCGCTGACCCCGGACAAGGTCGCCCGTGCCGGCCTCGACCTGCTGGAGAGCCGCCAGATCTTCCGCGTCGTCCCGCGTTGGCGCGGCGCACTCGTCCGCAGCGTCGATGCCGCACCGGCCGCCGGCCTCAAGTCGCTCGCGTTGATGCGCAAGATCGGCGATCGCCGTCAGACCCGCTCCTGAACCACCACCCGACCACCCACGAGAAACGAGAGAGCCCATGCCGTCCTACCCCCTGTCCGGCAGGACCGTCCTGATCACCGGCGCAAGCGGTGGCATCGGTGCCGCTTCTGCGCGCGCGATCGCTGCGAAGGGCGCCAATGTCGTGCTCGTCGACCTCACCCAGGAGTCGGTCGACGCCCTCGCCGCAACCCTGCCCGCAGGGCAGGTGCTCGCTGCCGCCGCCGACGTCACCGACTACGCCCGGATGTGTGCCGTCGTCGAGGAGACGGTCGCTCGCTTCGGCAAGCTCGACGTCGTCTTCGCCAACGCCGGCATTGCTCGCCCGACCACCTTGGCGTCCGCCGACCTGGCCGACTACGAGCGGGTCCTCGAGGTCGACACCTACGGCGTGATCCGCACGGTGAAGGCCGCGCTGCCGCAGATCATCGAGAACGGCGGTCACGTGCTGATCACCTCGTCGATCTATTCGTTCTTCAACGGCGTCATCAACTCGTCGTACGCCGCCTCCAAGGCCGCGGTCGAGCAGGTCGGCCGCTCGCTCCGCCTGGAGCTCGCCGCGGAGGGGGCCACCGCCGGTGTGCTCTACCCGGGCTTCGTGACCACCGGCATCACCGAGGTCGCCCGCGGGGAGAACGAGGCGATCACGGCCATCCAGCAGCGGATCTTCGTCGGCCCGCTCGGCTCCTTCATCGAGCCCGAGCAGATCGCCACGGCCGTCGTGAAGGGCATCGAGTCACGTGCGCCGCGGATCATCGAGCCGAAGCGCTGGGTCCTCGCCTCAGCCCTGCGGGGGGCGTTCAACGCCCTTGCCGACTGGGGTCTGACCAAGGACGGTCGCACCAAGGAGCTCATCCGACGCATCGACCGCGAGGAGCGGGAGCGTCAGGCAGCCGCCGTCCAGGTGAAGGCGTCGCGGCGGGCAGCCAAGAGCTGACGCGCCGGCGGTCAGCGCAGCCGACGCAGCGCCGCCTCCGCTGCGTGGAAGCCGCCCATGCCGTGGACACCTGCGCCGGGCGGCGTTGCCGAGGAGCAGAGGAAGACACCCGGAACGCCCAGAGCGTAGGGATTCCACGCAGGCCGGGGGCGGAAGGCGATCTGACGGGCCGTGTTGGCTCCGGCCGCGATGTCGCCACCGACGTAGTTGGCGTTGTAGGCCTCCAGAGCCGCCGGACCGCGAACCGAGGTGGCGACGATGCGATCGCGGAAGCCGGGGGCGAAACGCTCCACCTGGCTGATGATTGCGTCGGTCGCGTCGCCGGTGTAACCGTTCGGGACGTGCGCATAGGCATAGACGGGGTTGAGGCTGCCTGCGGATCGGGACGGATCGCAGAGGTACTGCTGCCCGAACAGCACGAACGGCCGCTCCGACATCTCGCCGCGGACAGTTGATGCCTCCACTGCGACCATCTCGGCGGCGGTTCCGCCCAGGTGCAGGGTCCCGGCGCGACGACAATCCGCATTCGTCCACGGCACGTGGCCGTCGATCGCGAAGTCGACCTTGAAGGCGGCCGGCCCATAGGAGTAGCGCTGCAGAGCGCGCCGGACCCGGGACGGCAGCCGATCGCCGACGATCTCGAGCACTCCCTGGGGAGCCGTGTCGAGAAGCACGATGTCGGGCGCCGCTCCCGCAACGGTTCGCAGTTGGTCGAGCGAGGACACCGTGACGCCGGTGACCACCTGCCCGCCGTACGACGACAGCTCGGCGAGCAGTGCACGGGTGATCGCCTCAGAACCGCCCTCCGCGACCGGCCAGCCGACGGCATGGGCGGCAGCGGTCAGCACGAGGCCGACGGACGAGCTGAGTGGTCCGTCGAGGCGTCCGAACTTGTGGGCCGCGACGCCCAGGAAGAGTGCGGCCGCCGGATCGTCGTGGAACAGGCGGGCGGTGAGACTGGCCGGAGGCAGTGCCTTGAGTCCGAATCGTCCCAGCGTCACCGGGTGCCGTGGGGCGTGGAGCACGGGCCAGAAGACCTCGGTGATCAGGTCGTCGAAGTTGCGGACGGCAGCACCGAACAGGCGCAGCCAACGCGACTCGTCGATCCCGAGGGAGCGGGCCGAGGCAGCCAGGTCGCGCGTGGCGATCCCGGCCCGCCCGTCGTCGAGCGGATGGGCCAGTTCGACCTCGGGCCACAACCAGCGCAACCCGTGTTTCTCCAGGCTGAGCGAGGAGAAGAAAGGGGAGGCCACACCTGTGGGGTGGAAGGCGGCACAGTCGTCGTGGAGCAGTCCGGGCAGCGTGTTCTCGCTGGTCCGGGTCCCGCCGCCGGGGCGCGAGTGCGCCTCGACGACGGTGACCGCGACCCCCGCCTGGGCGAGCCGGATGGCGCCGGCCAGGCCGTTGGGGCCGCTGCCCACGACGACTGCAGTGGTCACGCCACGGGATCCTTGCCGTTCTCCTTCGGGGTGGTCAACGTGCTCTGTCGACGGTACCCGTCAGCGGTCCATTCGACCTGCAGCGGCACCGGGCCGTTCGGCAGCCACGGCTGCTCGTTGACGCAGTCCCGCACGTCCCAGGTCCCTCGCTCGACGACGCCGAGGGCGGCATCGATGACTCGATACTGCTGGGGCCGCGAGGTGCGCCACGGCGTCGCCTGCGACTCGCAGTAGGCCACGACGAGATCGCCCGGCTCCAGGCCCAACCGCTTCTGGACCGCAGCGATCAGCCGCTCGTCGTGCAGGTGGCCGTCGCCGAAGTTCCAACCCACGATGGTGCTGCAGACGAACTCGCCCTCGCGGATCGTCCGGGTCTCGATGTCGTCGAGGTGCTCGAGGAGCACCGAGAGGAGCCCACGGCCCTGGCTGTGCATCGAACGCCACGCGACCGCCTTCTGGATGGTGAGCTCTGCCTCGTCGGGGGCATAGGGCATCGGTGCCATCCGCTGGAGCTGGTCGACCTGGTTCTCGACGAGCGGCAACTCGTTGAGGCGCTCCTCGATCCCCGGCTTCATGGTCCACACGGCCGAGGCCCAGTTGCCGGCGTACTGCCGCATCGAGGGCAGGAAGGACACCAGGTCCGGGCGCAGGTTGCCCAGGACCGGGCCGAACAGCAGCAGCGCGAAGATCGGCAGGAGCAGCAGCGGCTCGGAGAACTCGAAGATGTTGTACGTCGACGCCGCGAACCCGTCGCCGAAGCCGCCCCAGAGGACGATCGCGATGTAGCCGAAGTAGACGTTCCATTCGAGCGGAACGGCCAGCGGGAAGGTCGAGGTGATGAAGATGTGGAAGATCAGCATGAACACCGCGCCGACCATCGCGACGGTGTCGTTGGTCGTGAACAGCAGCACCAGCGGGATCAGGATCTCGACGGTCGTGCCGCCGACGTGTGCCATGAACCAGGCCAGCTTCGACGGGCGCAGGTCGTCGGGGGCGTTGCGATAGTGCAACTTCTTGACGATGTTCAGCTGGCCCGGGCTGTTGGACACCATCGGCGGGACGACGTTGATGAAGTGCTCGCCGAGCTTGGAGACACCGGCTCCGACCCACACGACGATGATGATGATCTTGAACGCCACCACGAGGTTGACGAAGTCCGCGCCGGTGGCGCCGTCACGCAGCGCGAGCGCGCCGAGCGTGGCGGAGAAGAGCATGATCGGCAGGTACTGCTCGGAGCGCGCGGCCAGGAAGATCACCTTGTCGCGCAGGCCCATCAGCGGCATCAGCACGAGGATCGGGACGAAGGCCAACGGTGGGACCAACTCCTGCGGTGCCACGCCACCGAGCAGGGTCGCCTTCACCGGCTCTGCGTCGGCGACCAGCGGCCAGACCAGAGCGGCGAGCACGCCGACATAGAGGACGACGTCGAGCACGGTTCGCTCGTCGCCCCCGGTGCCGGGAACGTGCCGCCCCCACGGAGCCATCCGGATGGTTCCGGGCCGCAGCCAGAAGCGAATGTTGCCCAGCATCGGCACGAAGTGCCCGCACAACGGGCCGAACGCGCCGCCGAGACCGATCACCTCCAGCAGCATCAGCCACACGGCGAGCTTCTGATAGACCACGACGTGGTCGAACCAGGTGCTCGGGTCGGTGAACTCCACACCAGAGGTGGTCATCGAGGTGATCCAGAGACCGACCGCGAAATAGAGACCGAGCATCTTGAGGATGTAGACGACATGCAGCATCCGGGGGGTGTTGAACCCCAGTGTGACCCAGTTGTTGGTCATGATCCGGATCCGCTCCTGGAGCGGCTGGGCGAGCACCTCGGCTGCGGGAATCGGCTCCGGCGCCGCGTTGATGAATCCCATGTCAGGACGCCTTTCCTGCGGTGGTGAGTCCGGCGCGGAGCGCCGGCTTGTCGATCTTTCCGACGGGGTTCTTGGGGAGTACGTCGAGCACGTGGACGGCGACCGGCACCTTGACCTTGGTCAGTTGGCCGCGGCAACGCTCCAGCAGCGCGTCGACGTCGATGGCGTCGGTTCCTGCGCCGGGGGCGGGGGCGACGAAGGCGGCCACCACCTCGCCGTAGATCGGATCGGGAGCGCCGACGACGGCTGCCTCGAGCACGGTCGGATCGCCGTGCAGGACGTTCTCGATCTCCTTGGGGTAGATGTTCTCGCCGCCGCGGATGATCATGTCCTTGATCCGGTCGACGATCCGCAGATAGCCGTCCTCGTCGATGATGCCGACGTCGCCGGTGTGCAGCCACCCGTCGCCGAGGGTCTCGGCCGTCGCCTCGGGGCGGTTGAGGTAGCCGCGCATCACATTGCCGCCCTTGATCACGACCTCGCCGCGCTCGCCGCTGAGCGCCAGCGATCCGTCGGGGTTCATGATCGCGACGAGTTGGCCGGGCAGCGCCGTCCCGACGGTCCCCGGCTTGCGGACCCCGTCGATCGGGTTGCAGGTCGAGGCGCAGGTGCCCTCGGACAGGCCGTAGCCCTCGACCAGCGGGAAGCCGAATCGCTCCTCGACTGCGGCGAACAGCTCCGGCGGAGCGGGGGCGGCACCGCAGATGGCGAAGCGGATGGAGCTCGTGTCGCTCGAGACCTCGTCCGGCAGGGCGACCAGGTGGCTGTAGATCGTCGGCACGGCGGAGAAGTAGGTCGGTCGCAACTCGGCGATCGAGGCGAGGAACTCGACCGGGTGGAAGCGCTGGAGGATC
>JASLDK010000047.1 GCA_030145945.1 Nocardioides sp. | reverse complement strand
CGACGGTCACGGCCGTGCAGCTGACGAAGCCCGACGGAACCGTGTTGGACCAGAAGACCGCACCTGCGGGGGATCAGGACCTGCAGTTGCGGTTCGCGACGGCCGATGCCGAGCACGACCCGGTCACCGTCGTGCCCACCGTCGTGCGGCCGGGAGAGCTCCGCAACACCACCTTCACCGCGGTGGCCGGAGCGCCACAGGGCCAGCAGTGGTTCGCCTTCCATTGGCCCGCGGGCGTCTCCCAGGCCGTGATCGAGGCGGTGCTCACCGACGGCAAGGTCGACGCGGCCGGGAATGCGGTCACCAGCCGCCATTCGGTGGTGATCGGACCCGATCCCTCCCCGCTGTCGATCAAGGTCACCCAACCCGCGACGGGGATCTCACCCAACGGCACCCTCACGCTGAGCGCCACCGTGACCAACCCGACCGTCGGGAGCGACACCACCGCGCTCACCTGGACCCAGACCGCCGGACCGACCGTCACGATCACGCCAGGACCCGGAACCACCGCATCGATGCGGGCTCCGCCGACCGCGCGACCAGGTGACAGCATCACCGTCCAAGCACTCGCTCGTCGTGGCACGGGCTCGAGTGCACCGGTCGCGATCGCCACCGTGACGGTCGCCGTGGTCGCTCTGCCCGCCCTCACCCTCGGCGCCATCACCACCCCGCTCGGACCGCTGCCCGCAAGCGCCCCCACCAACGCCGCCACGGCACTCCTGGTCCCCGTCAACGGCGGGCAGGCGCCGTACGCCTATGGCTGGTCCGTCGTCTCCGGCGGCGGCTCCTTCTCCGCCAGCACTGCCGTGTCACCGACCTTCACGGCTCCCGGCACCCCCGGGCTGACGAACATCAAGGTCGTCGTGACCGACGCGAACGGCGCGACCGCGACGCAGTCCGTCGGCCTCCCGATCGGGAGCCTGCCCAGCGGAACCAAGGGCGCACAGGGCTGCAGTGTGGGGGGACCACTGCGTGTCATCTACGACGCCGCGGCGCCGCTCGCTCCCGGTGACCACGTCGTCGTCTCCTTCGGACCGGTGACCTTCGACCTCGGCACCAAGGCCGACCTGCTCGGCACGGCGAGCGGCTGTGTCGAGGCCACCCGCACCATCACCGACGGCGCCGCGCGGGTCGCGGGCATCGGCTTCAGCGGCCTCACCGGAACCCTCACCAGCCAGGCGATCACCATCACCTCGGCCACCGTCAACCTGCCCGCGGCATGGAAGATCACCAACCCCCAGCTCAACGGCGTGCAGTTCGGCTTCGCCGACTATGCCTTCACGGGAACCCTGACCGCCCCCACCGTGCCGGTCGTTGCGTCAACGCCCGCGATCGCGCAGCCCGCCACCACCCTCACGCTGGGTGGCGACCGGGTCACCGTCGCCGCTTCCGCGAGGCTCGCCGGCGTACCCGTGACCCTCGCCGGGGCCTACTGCTTCACCGGCGGACCCGCCTGTGCGAACCCGCCACCCGGAGTCGCCGGTCCGGTGGATCCCGGCAGCCTCGCCCTTCACGCGACCGCAGGCAACCTGCAGTTCCTCGACCACACCCTCACCGGCGGCGGCGACCTCACCGTCGGCCCGACCGGCAGCGTCACCGGTGCCGTCGAGCTCGCCTGGACCGGCAGTGCGTCCGACCAGCTCGGCATCACCGACGTCCGGCTGCGCTGGAACGAGGTCGGCCTCCGGTTCCACGCCGGCGCCAACCTGGGCGGACGGTTCACGGCCAGCCTCGACGGCGACTATCTCGACCAGGACAACTGGAGCGCCGACGTCTCCGGTGGGCTCACTGCGGCCTGGACCGTTGCGCCGGGACTCACCCTGCCGAGGTATGACGCCGTCAGCCACACCGGAACCGGCGTCGAGGGCACCGTCGCCATGAAGGACGGGAGGCTCGCCTGGGCGGTCACCCTGCGCACCGGATCGACCTGGTCGACGGGCCCGCTCACGGTCCGCGGGGTCGCACTGACCCTCGGCAGTGGCGCTTCCGCGCCCGCCGGATGTCAGTTGACCCCGGCCCAGCAGCAGAAGGTCTATCTCGACGTGCAGGGCATCGCCGAGGTCAGGTGGGGAGCGAGCGGCGGCAGCGGCGGCACGCTGGTCTCGGTCAACGCCGAGGCATGCATCGTCCCCGACGTCGGCTGGACGCTGGTGACCACCACCGCCCTGAGCGGGATCGAGATCACCGACGGCCTCGACCTCACCGGTGTCCGGTTCACGGCCGCCCACCGCAACTCGCCCGACCAGACGTCGTACGTCCTCAACGCGACCGGCCACGCCTTCGGGGTGTCCGCCGCCGCGACCCTCGCGCTGATCAGCCCGGCGGTCGGGGATGCGAGCTATCTGGCCGACATGGCAGTCGATCTCGGCGACCTCAGCCTGCCCGTCAAGGGCCAGGGCCACCTGATGTATGCAAGCCGACAGATCTCCGACCTGGGCGCGATCCCCGGCATCGACGCGGGCTTCGCCGACCACGCCACCCCCACGGGTACGCCGGGAGGCTGCTCCGGCGCGACGACCGGAAGCCCCCTCGCCGGACTGCCGGTGGGCCAGGGCTTCACGGCTCTCGCCAACTTCAAGATGCCGACCGACCTGTGCTCGTTCGTCCGCGACCACGTCGGTGTGGCGGTCGCGCCGTCGCTGGTGGTGAGCGTGACGATGGGCAGCGTCCCGGTGATCACCGCGTCCATCTCCGCGGGTCCCGAAGGACACCGGATCTTCTCCACGGACAAGGGCACCAGCCTGAGCCTGAAGCGGATCAAGCTGACCATCTCGCTCGGCGGTTCCTTCGGGCTGATGGGCGAGGCCGATCTCGCGATCCCGCGGCCCGACGCGGCCGGACCCACCGACGTCAGCGTGCTGACCCTCGGGATGGGTGCGACGATCCAGCTGGGCGTGCACGTCGATCGACGAGGGCAGCGGTCTCGCCGTTGCGGGGGATGCTGCCTTCGACCTGACCGCGGCCGTTCCCGCGGGCCTGGTCAACGACTCCGTCGCGTTCACGACCCACGGCCCGGTCTGCGACGCTGTGGGCAACTGCACGGATGTCCAGGTCCCGCCGGTCGCGCAGATCGACCGGGCAGCTCCCGTCGTCCACTGCGCGGATGCGCCCACGGGATGGCTCAAGGACGAGGCGTCGATCGAGTGCACGGCCACCGACGACGGCAGCGGGTTGGCCGGCGACCAGAGCACCTTCCAGCTGACGACCGCTGTCGGCGACGCGGTCGCCTCCGCGAATGCCTCGACTGCTGAGAATCCCGTGTGCGCCGCCGTCGGCAACTGCACCGCGGTCGCCGCGGTCACGGGCCTCAAGGTCGACCGCGCCCTGCCGGCGATCACGTGTGTGCCGCCGCCCACCTGGAGCAAGGGGACGGCGGTGACGATCGCGTGCACGGCCACCGATGAGGGCAGCGGCCTTGCTGCTGCCGACCAGTCCTTCAGCCTCACGGCGTCCGCTGCGGCCGGGACGGCCGGGTTGGTCGTCACCACGTCCCGCCAGGTGTGCGACAAGGCCGGCAACTGCGTCGACACCCCCAACCTGGGCGCGATCGGTCTGGACGACCAGGCGCCGGTGGTCGCGTGCCAGACCACGCCTGGTGACTGGCAGATCGCGAAGGTGGCGGTCAGCTGCACCGCCACCGACGGATCGGGCTCCGGGTTGGCCGACGATTCGGACGCGGCCTTCGAGATCAGCGCCACCGTGGCCGACGGCACGATCGGTTCCCAGGTCGCGCTCGGCAACCGGGCGGTCTGCGACAAGGCCGGCAACTGCGCTCGCACCCCTGCTTTCGCCGCGGGGCGGATCGACCGGGTGATGCCGAAGGCCGTCTGCCAGAAGCCGACCGGCACCTTCGCCGCCGAGGTCACTGTCACGTGCGTCGCCTCCGACGTGGGCTCCGGTTTGGCCGACCCCGGGCAGGCGACGTTCACCCTGCGGACCGACGTCGGTCCCGGCAACCACGACGCGTCTGCCGTGACGTCGACGCGGCAGGTGTGCGACATCGCCGGCAACTGCATCACCGCCGGTCCGGTCGGGCCCTTCGACATCGACCGGACCAAGCCCGCGCCGGGCTCTGCGCCCGTGCTTTCGCTGCCCGGTGCCGTGCACGTGTTGGCCGCACGTGCTGCGTCGGGTGCGTTCGCGGATCTCGCCGACCCCGTCGCCGCATCCGTCCCGGTGCCCTTCACCCTGCCCGCCGTCCAGTCGCAGATCGGCGCCGAGGTCGGCTGCACCCCCGACAACGCCGGGTCCTATCCGATCGGCGACACCCTGGTGAGCTGCACCGCCCGCGACGGCGCTGATCGCACCACCGACGGTTCGTTCACCGTCAGTGTCGAGGCCGCGCCCGACCTCGCTCCCGCCGGCCCGATCTGGTCGGGTGGCGCGATCCGCTACGCAGGACGGGGCTTCAGCGGTCCCGTCAGCATCGAGCTCGACGGTGTCGTCATCGGTACGACGACCTCCACGAACGGGGCCGTGAAGGGTGGCTTCCTGATCCCCGCCGGGACCGCGCTCGGCTCCCACCTCGTGGTCCTCCGCGGCGCCGGGCCGGACGGCGACCCGCAGCTGGTCGTCATGCCGATCACCCTCAGCGACGACCCTGCCGACGCCCAGGAGCTGCCCGGCAAGCCGCCGGTGCAACCCCCCGGCGACGGCGTACCGATCGGTGGGCACCTGCCCCAGGCCGTCCTCGAGCTCACCGCGAAGCCGAAGCGGGACCGCACGGCGCCGTACAGGTTCACCGTCACAGCCACGCTGAGTGGCGACACCTGCACGGGCTCGCTGGTGGCGAGGTCCTCCGCGAAACTGCGGAAGGGCAAGAAGGCGTCGTGGCGGCCGGTGGGCCCGACCCGGACCACGGCAGTGCGTGGCTGCACGACGTCGATCCCGGTCACCGTCTCGGCAGGCAAGCTCGCCCAGGCCGTGAAGAGGTCGGCCGTCCCGGTCAGGATCGCGGTGACGTACGTCGATGCCGCCGGCCGGACGCGGGTGGTCGCGACCGTGACGGTGAGAGCACGCTGATGGTTGACCTCGATCCGTGGATCAAACGGCTGCTCTCGTGCCTCGTGGTTCTGCTCGGGCTGGTCGCCGTCGGCCTGGCCGCTGGACCCGCGTCCGCGGACGACTCGACGCCGCTGCTGCACGGAGTTCTCACCGCGGGCGCCGAACACACCTGTGCCGTGCTCGCCGAGGGGAACGTCCGGTGTTGGGGGAGCGGCGCCGACGGTCGACTCGGCTACGGCACCGACAAGTCCGTGGGGGACGGCGCCGGGCCTTCCGTGGAGGAGGCCGGCGACGTTTCGGTGGGCGGGCCGGTTGCTGCCGTCACCGCCGGAGATGCGCACACCTGCGCCCTGCTGCTGTCCGGGGATGTCCGCTGCTGGGGCGACGGCAAGCCCTTCGCCACGGTGCCCCTGGCTCAGAAGGCGACCGTGATCGCCGCGGGCGCCCGGCACAGTTGCGCGGTCCTCGCCGACGGGACCGTCGCCTGTTGGACGGCCGGGTCGAAGCCGACGGTGGTCCCGGGCATTGCGGATGCGACCGCGATCTCGGCCGGTGGTCGCCAGACCTGCGCAGTCACCGCAGAAAGCGTGCGGTGCTGGAAGGTCGGCGGCGCTGCCACCTCCGTCTCGCTGCCGAGCGATGACGCGGCCGTCGATGTGGCTGTCGGTGGCGCCCACGCCTGTGCCGTCCTCGGATCGGGGCAGCTCGACTGCTGGTCCCTTCCCGCCGAGACGCCCCAACCGATCGAGCTCGCGGCCGCCGCAGTGGGGGTGGCGGCTGCGGGTGATCGCACCTGCGCGGTGCTCGACGGCGGTGCCGTCCAGTGCTGGGAGGCTGGCGGCAGCCCCGACGGGGTCGCCGTCGCGGGAGGCGTGACCGCTCTCGCGGCCGGGCCCGCACACACCTGCGCGCTCGTCGGCAGTGACCTCGACTGTTGGGGGGACGGGTCCGACGGCCGCCTGGGCTACGGCGACACCCGCAGTCGCACCGCGCCGGCTGTGGCCCTTGCTGCGACCGAGCCCGTGGCCGCCACGGGGTCCGCGAAGGGCAGGACCGTCACCTTCGGCGGCGGCAGCCAGGCCGACGGCAGTCGACCGGCCGCGCCGGTCGAGCCGGGCGGTACGCCGTGGGGCTGGATCGCCGCCGGCGTCGGGCTGGCCGCGGCGGTGGGCGCCGGCAGCTGGCGGTTGCGCCGGTGTACCGCGGGGGGAGGGGAAGGCCTCCCGAAGGTTTCCTGAAGGGTCGCGCGTGATCCTCCTGCCACAGGTCGAATGACAGCCGAGGAGGAATCACGATGACCGCTCTGGAGACCGGGCCGATGGGAGCTCGGTGCCGCGGCGGGGTGCTGGGACTGGCAGCGCGGGAGGAGCAGATCCTCGGCCAGGTCGCGCTGGGCATGTCGAACGCGGGGATCGCCGAGACGCTCTCGATGTCGTCGCGGACGATCGAGCACTACGTCGCGCGCATCTACGCCAAGCTCGGGATCGTCGACTCGCCCGAGGTCAACCGCCGGGTCCAGGCAGTGTTGATGTATCTGGCGGCCGCGTCGATGCTCGGCTGACGCCGCTGGGTCGGTGGGGGCTGGTAGAACGAACTCATGCGGCGATCCTCGGCGGCCCTGACCTCCCTGCTCCTGCTGGCTTCGGGCGCCCTGGCGGCCTGCTCCGGCAACTCCGCGGCCGACGAGGCCGACGCGGCGGCGCAGAAGCTCGCCAAGGCTCTGGTTGCCGCCGCCACCTCCGACAAGGGGAATCCGTTCGAGGGGCTGGCCTTCACCGGCGGCACGCCGGACGACGTCCTCAGCGAATATCGCGGGATCATCAGCGGACTCGACGGGATGGCGCCGACCGTGAAGATCGGGAGGGCCAGCGAGAGCAAGGACTTCTACACCGCTGCGGTGAGCTGGTCATGGCCCGTCGCCGACCGCACCGACCCATGGACCTACCAGTCCGTCGTCGAGCTCCACCCGGCCAGCACGTCGGAGTCCGGGCCGACGCGGGTCGTGTTCACGCCGGGCGTGGTCGAGCCGAGTCTGAAGGACGGCGAGACCCTCGATGTCGTCACCGAGCAGCCGGACCGCGGCGACATCACCGGCGCCGGCGGCAGCGTGCTGATGACCGAGCGCGACGTCGTGCGGGTCGGCATCGACCGCTCCGTGCTCCAGGGCGGCCAGGTCCCGGAAGCCGCACGGGCACTGGCGAAACTCGTCGACATCAAGGCCAAGTCCTACGTCAAGGCCGTCATCGGCGCCGGCCCGAAGGCCTTCGTCGAGGCGATCACCTACCGCGCCGGCGAGCTGCCTCCCGCGGTGTCCTCCGGCCTGACCGGGATCCCGGGCGGGCGCCGGGTCGACGCCCGCCAGGCCCTCGCCCCCACGCGCGACTTCGCCGCGCCGATCCTCGGACGCGTCGGCCCGGTCACGGCGGAGATGGTGAAGAAGTCTCCGACGAAGTACCGCCCCGGCGACGTGGCCGGGATCTCCGGCCTCGAGGCGCGATACGACGACCAGCTCCGCGGCAGCGTCGGCCGGGTCGTCTACGCCGAGCCGGGGGACAAGGCTGCCGAGGGCGGCGAGCACCGTGAGCTCTACCGACGCGACGCCGAGCCCGGTCGACCGCTCGCCATCACCCTCGACGAACGACTGCAGAACCTCGCCGAGCGGACGATCGGTGGGACCGCGTCGGCTTCCGCGATGGTCGCGCTGCGGCCCAGCGACGGGGCAGTCCTCGCCGCCGCCAGCAACGCGGCCACGGGTGGCCAGAACTACGCCACCTACGGTCAGTTCGCGCCGGGCTCGACCTTCAAGATCGTCACCACCCTCGCCCTGCTGCGCGCCGGACTGACCCCGGACAGCAAGGTGGAGTGCACGCCGACCGTGTCGGTCAACGGCAAGAAGTTCAAGAACTACTCCGACTACCCCGCCTCCTCGCTCGGC
>JASLDK010000407.1 GCA_030145945.1 Nocardioides sp. | reverse complement strand
TTCCACCCTCCGGGGGCGGTCGGTCGCCCGACCAACCCCCGAGGCGTTAAAGGCATCCGATAGGTGCGCGTCCCCACCGAACTGCTCTGATGTGCTGGCATCTGCACGACTGCTCCGAGAGGATTCCCCCATGACGCTCGAACTCCGGGGCATCACCAAACGCTTCGGCTCGCTGGTCGCCAACGACCGGATCTCCCTGACCGTCAACGAGGGCGAGATCCTCGCCCTCCTCGGCGAGAACGGTGCCGGCAAGTCCACCCTGATGAACGTGCTCTACGGCCTCTACCAGGCCGACGAGGGCGAGATTCTCCTCGACGGCGCCCCCCTGAAGATGTCCGGTCCGGGCGATGCGATGGCCGCAGGCATCGGCATGGTCCACCAGCACTTCATGCTGGTGCCCGTCTTCACCGTCGCTGAGAACGTGATGCTCGGCAACGAGTCGACCGGTTTCGCCGGCACCCTCAACCTCGACGCCGCGCGCGAGCGCGTGCGCGAGATCTCCCAGCGGTTCGGGTTCGACGTCGACCCCGATGCCCTCGTCGAGACGCTCCCCGTCGGCGTCCAGCAGCGGGTCGAGATCATCAAGGCCCTCTCCCGCGACGCGCGCGTCCTGGTCTTCGACGAGCCCACCGCGGTGCTCACGCCCCAGGAGACCGACGAACTCATGGAGATCATGCGCCAGCTCCGTGAGTCCGGTACGTCGATCGTCTTCATCTCCCACAAGCTGCGTGAGGTCCGGGCGATCGCCGACCGGATCACCGTGATCCGTCGTGGAGCGGTCGTCGGTGAGGCCAGTCCCACCGCGACGAACGCCGAGCTCGCCGCGCTCATGGTCGGACGCCCCGTCGAGCTGACCGTGCACAAGGAGCCCCCCACGCCGGGCCCGGACGCCCTGGTCGTCAGCGAGCTGCGGGTCACTGACGATGCCGGACACAGCCACCTCGACGGCATCAGCTTCTCCATCGCGCGTGGCGAGGTCCTCGGGGTTGCCGGGGTCCAGGGCAACGGACAGACCGAGCTCACCGAGGCGATCATGGGCCTGCAGGCCCACGTGCACGGTTCGATCAGGCTCTCCACCTCCACGGGCGAGCAGGAGCTGGTCGGTCGATCCGTGCGCAAGGTCCTCGACGCCGGCGTGGGCTTCGTCCCCGAGGACCGTCAGGTCGACGGCCTGGTGGGCGAGTTCACGATCGCCGAGAACCTCATGCTCAACCGCAGCCACGGCAAGCCGTTCGTGTCCGCCGGGACCGTCCGCTCCGGATTCCTCGAGGACTTCGCCCAGCAGAAGCTGACGGAGTACGACGTCCGCGCCTCCGGCATCGGTGCGAAGGCCAGCCAACTGTCCGGCGGCAACCAGCAGAAGGTCGTGGTCGCCCGCGAGCTCTCGCGCGACCTGAGCCTGCTCGTGGCCGCCCAACCCACCCGGGGCGTCGACGTCGGCTCGATCGAGTTCATCCACAAGCAGGTGGTCGCGACCCGTGACTCCGGCGTACCCGTCCTGCTGGTCTCGACCGAGCTCGACGAGATCGTCGCCCTCTCGGACCGGATCATGGTCCTCTACCGCGGGCAGGTGGTCGGCATCGTGCCGGCCGACACACCGCGCGAAACCCTCGGCCTGATGATGGCCGGCGAACGCCCGGAAGGAACGGCTGCGTGAGCACCGACAACCCCGACGACAACCGGCCCGAGGCCACGGAGCCCACCGACGAGTCCACAGCCTCGGCGGTGGACGTCGACGAGACCGCGACCACCACTCCTCCGCTGGTGCGGACCAGGATGACCTTCCAGGAGGCGTTCCGGGAGATCGTCGCCGGCAACGCCCTGGTCGCGGTGCTGTCGGTCTTCCTCGCCATGGTGGTCGGATCGTTGATGATCCTGCTGACCGATGACAACGTGCGCGAGACCGCGGGATACATCGGTGCGCGGCCCGGCGACTTCTTCAACGCAGCATGGACCTCGATCAGCGACGCCTACACGGCCCTGTTCCGCGGCGCCGTGTGGAACTCCACCCGCGACGACTTCCAGGCCAGGATCCGGCCCCTCACGGAGACCTTGAAGTTCGCCGGTCCGTTGATCCTCGCCGGCCTCGGCGTCGGACTGGCCTTCCGAGCGGGCATGTTCAACATCGGTGGTCGCGGCCAGATGCTGCTTGCGGGCGCGGCTGCCGGATGGGTCGGTGTCAACGTGGACGGCCCGATCCTGCTGCACCTGCCCCTGGCGATCCTCGCTGGCGCGGTCGCGGGAGCACTGTGGGCCGGCATCGCCGGCTTCCTCAAGGCGCAGAGCGGTGCCCACGAGGTGATCGTGACGATCATGCTCAACTACGTCGGCTACTACCTGGTCTTCTACGCCCTCTCCAAGCAGGGTCTGCTGCAGGCGCCGGGCTCGCTGAACCCGAAGTCGCAGGCGATGCCCGAGTCGGCGATCCTGCCCAAACTCCTCGGTGACCGGTTCAACCTGCACGCCGGCTTCCTGCTCGCCCTCGTCGCCGTCGGCGTCGTGTGGTGGCTGCTCAACAAGTCCGCGATGGGCTTCCGGTTCCGTGCCGTCGGCGAGAACCCTGACGCCGCCAGGGCATCCGGCATCAACGTCGGGCGCACCTACTTCGTGGTCATGCTCATCGCCGGCGGTCTCGTCGGACTCGCGGGCGTCAACCAGATCCTCGGTACGACGACCAGCGGCGTCACCGTCGACCTCGACGCCGGCATCGGGTTCGATGCCATCACCGTTGCGCTGCTCGGGCGGTCCCGTCCGCTCGGCATCCTCGCCGCCGGGATCCTTTTCGGCGGGCTCAAGGCCGGTGGCTTCTCGATGGCGGCGGCCGAGGGCATTCCCGTCGAGATCGTGCTGGTCATCCAGTCGTTGATCGTGCTGTTCATCGCCGCGCCTCCCTTGGTGAGAGCCATCTTCCGACTGCCGAAGGAGGTTTCGAAGTGAGCGCCACCAAGGTCACCGTGCCGGTCGACGAGAACGCAGAACCTGTCGCCGTTCCCCTCCGCACTGCTCTCAAGGCGCCGATCGCACTCGGCATCATCACGATGCTGGTGGCGCTGCTGGCCGCGTTCAAGGCGCGTCCCGGCGACACCACCTTCCATCTCGCGGCCGACACGGACTTCTTCAACCTGCCCGAGATCACTCTGCCCTCGACGGCGACCGTCTCCACCCTCGTCGTGCTGCTGGCAGTGTGCACGGCCGGCTCCGCCTTCCTGGTGAGCCGCGGTCGGCGTACCCCGATCTGGTTGGTGGCGCTCTTCGCCTTCCTCGCCATGACCGCATTCCTCACCTGGGCGGCGGCTGGCGACAGCCTGACCGTGGTCGGCCTCCTCGGCGGGTCGATCACCCTGGCCGTGCCGCTGGTGTTCGGCGCACTCGGCGGCGTCCTCGGCGAGCGGGCCGGCGTCGTCAACATCGCCATCGACGGCCAGCTGCTGTTCGGCGCCTTCGCAGCCGCGATGGTCGGCACCATCGTCGGCTCCCCCTGGGGTGGAC
>JASLDK010000359.1 GCA_030145945.1 Nocardioides sp. | reverse complement strand
CCCGACGCGGTCGGCGCCGCCGCGACGGTCACCACCGCCCAGTTGGGAGGCGGTTCGGTCGGACTCAACACCTTGTCGGGTCTCACGCAGCCTCCCGCCGATGCGCCGGGGGCCTTCGACCTCCCGACCCGCCAGCCCGTGCCGGGACTGGGCGACCAGATGCTCGACCAGGTCCGACGCGTCGGCGAGCAGGTACGCCGACAGCTGGGCGCTCTCAACGACAGCGTGTCCGCACCGATCGGTGGTGACGCCACGGTTCCGGCGGACAGTGTGCTCTCCGGCGAACAGCGGGGAACGGCAGGCGGCCTCGGTGGGCCCACCGGCGGACTCCAGGCCCAGACCGCCGATCCGGAGACGCTCGCCGACGAGCCCGTCCAGGAGCCCGAACCGACGAAGACCGTCGAGGAGCTGTTGGCCGAGCTCGACGCCCTGATCGGGCTCGACAACGTCAAGGGCGAGATCCACCGCCAGGCCGCCGTTCTGCGCGTCGAAGGACTGCGCAAGAAGGCCGGTCTCGAGAGCCCGACGATCACCCGACACCTGGTCTTCAACGGCAACCCGGGCACCGGAAAGACCACGGTGGCCCGCTTGGTCGCGGGCATCTATCGCGCGCTCGGGCTGCTCTCCAAGGGACAGTTGGTCGAGGTGGACCGCTCCGAGCTGGTCGCCGGCTATCTCGGCCAGACGGCCGCGAAGACCGCCGAGGTGGTGAAGTCTGCCGAGGGCGGCGTGCTCTTCATCGACGAGGCCTATTCGCTCTCGGGTGACCAGTACGGCAAGGAAGCCATCGACACCCTCGTCAAGGAGATGGAGGACAAGCGCAACGACCTCGTCGTCATCGTCGCCGGCTATCCGCTTCCGATGGCGATCTTCATCTCCGAGAACCCAGGCCTGGAGAGCCGGTTCCGCACCACCATCGACTTCTCGGACTACACCGACGACGAGCTCGCCGACATCTTCGCCTCGATGGTCAGGGGTGCGGACTACGACGCGAGCGACGCCGTGCTGGCCCGCCTGCGGGAGATCCTGACGGGGACCGAGCGTGGTCCGTCCTTCGGCAATGCCCGCTTCGTGCGCAACCTGATGGAGGCCGCGATCGGACGCCATGCCTGGCGGCTGCGTGACATCGAGGAGCCGACCGTCGAGCAGTTGCGGGCCCTCGAGCCCGAGGACCTGGTCGTCTCGCCCAACGAGGAGACCCCCGCCGCGCCGCCGACCGTGGGCGAGGTCGTCCCGCCCGTCGACGTCCCCCCGGCCGAACCGGTCGATCCCTTCGGTGAGACCCCGCAGGAGGAGTCATGAGCCAGCCCGCCGCAGCACCGGCCGCCGCAGCACCCGCCGCTGCAACGCCACCGTCCACGGCCCCCGTTTCCGCGCCAGCACCGCAGCCCGGGACGGCGTACGTTGACACCCCGGCCCTGCTCAACCGCTGGCAGTTGATCGGGATGAGTGTCGCCATCGTCTTCGGGCTGGTGAGCGCGCTCGTGCAGTTCATCGGCTGGCAGGCCGACGGACGTGCTGCCGATGACACCCAACAGTTGGTGCGGATCCAGGAGATCCAGTCGTCGCTGGGACGCGCCAACGCCCTGGCCACCAACGCCTTCCTGGTCGCCGGTCTCGAGGACCCGTCCCAGCGCAAGGAGTACGACGACGCGATCGACCTGGTCCTCAAGGACATCGCCGACGCGGCGCAGGCCCAGCCTGCCGACCGTGAGGCGCTGGCGGCTCTGAACCAGCAGGTCGACTCGTTCTCCACCTCGATCGCGCAGGCGCGGGCCAACAACCGTCAGGGCTTCCCGGTAGGTGCGGGCTACCAGAACGTGGCCAGCGACCAGTTGACCAACGAGACGATTCCGATCCTGAACGCCCTGGTGCAGGCCAACACCGACCGCGCCGACGGCTCGATGTCCGGGCAGCACCCGTTCTGGCTGCTCCTGCTGGGACTTGCGGTGCTGGGCGGGTTGTTCTGGCTCAATGCCCAGTTGGCGCGGCACTTCCGGCGTCGGATCAACAAGGGTGTGGCGATCGCGGCCGTCATCGTTGCGGCGGTGACCGTGGTGACCGTGGCGGGTGCGCTGCTGCGTGACTTCTCCAACGACTCGCTGCGCACAGGCGACTTCCGGGACGCGAGGGACAGCGCGATCGCTCGCACGGCAGCCAACGATGCCAAGGCCAACGAGAGTCTCCGGTTGATCAAGCGCGGCTCCGGCGCGGACAACGAGACCGCGTGGAAGGCGCAGAAGGCCGTCGTGGAGAAGAAGGCACCCCGCGACTCGCTCGGCGATTGGAACACCTACACCGCACGCCATGACGAGATCGTGAAGTTGGACGACTCCAACCAGTGGGTCCAGGCGGTCGCCTTGGCCACGAAGGCCGGGGAGGACGGCGCCACGGCTCCGTTCGACGCCTTCGACGCCACTCTCGCGAAGGCGATCGACGCCAGCAGCTCGGCCGCGATCGGTGACCTGCGTAGTGGCCGGAGCGTCGCGCTGGTGCTCAGCATCGTGACGCTGTTGCTCGGCGTCGGTGCTGCGGTCGCCGTGGCTCGAGGTATCGGCGAGCGACGGAGGGAGTTCTCATGACCAGGACCGGATGCGGGAGGGGTGGCCGGTTCCGGCGCGCGGCGACGGCCGTGGCGCTGGTCGCGCTCGCCGGTTGCTCCTACGACGCCACCACGATCCCGAAGCCGGAGACGACCTCGGCTGCCCCGGTCGCCCCCGCGACGTGTACGACGACCGACGCCGACCTGCAGTCCTATGCCCCGAGCAAGGCCGCGGGCAAGGCGGTCGACCGGATCAAGGCCGCCGGGGTGCTCAAGGTCGGCGTCTCGGGAGACACCCTGCTGCTCGGCTCCCGCGACCCGTCGACCAACGAGATCGTCG
>JASLDK010000346.1 GCA_030145945.1 Nocardioides sp. | reverse complement strand
ATCTTGGCGGGACCACGAGGCGTCGGGAAGACCGTCACTGTCAGCGCGTTCGCCGACCTGGCCAAGCAGCAAGGCTTCGAGATCGTCAACCTCCAGGCTGTCTCTGGACATGCCGGCCTGGTTGAAGCGCTCCTCCAGCGTGCGCAGACACGCATCGCCGAAGAGGCTGGCCCCTGGCAACGAGCCCGAAACGCCTTCGAGCGAATCGGCGGCGTCAATCTCAGCGTCGCCGGCATCGGCGCAGGGATCACGGCCAACAGAAACGAACCGCCCTCGCCGGGACTTGCTGCGGGAACCCTCGCTTCTGCGTTGGCGGCGCTGGCGAACGAGGTCCGCAAAGATCGCCAGCGTGGCGGTCTTCTGATAACCGTCGACGAGCTCCAGGTTGCCGCTGGACCAGATCTTGCCCTGCTGGCCGCCACCTTGCACCGGCTCAACGTCGATCACCCTGAGGCCGCCGTCCTGTTCGCCGGAACTGGCCTTCCGTCCACACCCGAATCACTCCGGAAAGCCGGCGTCTCGCATCCGGATCGGCTGTTCGTTCTCGAGCCCATTCCGCTCGCGTTGGGACAAGAGGATGCCCGCTTCGCTGTCGTCGAACCAGCTCGCCTCAACGGAGTGACCTGGACACCCGAGGCAGCTCTTGCGGTCGTCAAGGCGAGCAACGGATATCCGGCACATCTACAACTGTTCGCCCACATCATTTGGACGTCATCGAGGGGACCTGACCAGATCACCCACCTCGATGTCGAGGCAGCACTACCCAGGCTTGCGGATGTGCTCGAGCGCCGCACCCTCGGTCCGCGGTGGGATCGCATCAGCGATCGCCAGATGGAGTTCCTGGCCGCGCTCGCTCTCCACGGCGGCCGAGCATCGACCGCAGCCATCGCGCGAACGCTCGGTCGATCCCAGCAAGACCTCTCCTGGCTTCGAAAGGAGTTGATGGAAGAAGGCGACGTCTACGCACCAAGGCGTGGCGAGCTTGCGATGGCAGTGCCGATGTTCAATCGGTATGTCCTCAGCAACTATCAACGTGCCCAGCCGGACGCCGCGACCAAGATCTTGAGCCTGCAGAAGATGGCTGCGAACGCTGGGATCGACGCAATCCACGCCGGGCAAGCCATCGACCGGCTCGACCGCATCAAGGGAAACCCCGACGCAGTGGTCGGTGATCCGGACGACTTGATCAAGATGGACTGGTCGACTCATCTGGATCCCGACAACACAACGGGATCGTCGTAGGGGCGGACTCAACGGCCGCGACCTCACCAGGTGACGGCGTCACAGGCCGCGGAGCGGTGTCCTTCGATCTGCAAGGTGGCGTGCTCGATCTGGAACTGCTCGCGCAGCACGGCCTGACCGGCCCGCAGCACGACCGTGCCGTCGGCGCCCTCGAGGAGGACGAGGTGGGCGGTGGCGACGTTCATGCCGGAGGTCAGCGTCCAGGCGTGCAGGTCGTGGACGTCGCGGACGCCTTCGATCGCGGTCAGTGAGCCGGTGACGGCGTCGATGTCGAGGCCGGCGGGGACGTGCTGGCCGAGGACGGCGAGCACCTCGCGGCCGAGCATGACGGCGCGGACCGCGACGAACGCGCCGATCAGGAAGGCGACAACGGTGTCCCAGACGGTGTTGTCGGTGAGCAGGATCAGGCCGCCGGCGACCATGACGCCGACGCTGCCGGCGGTGTCGGCGACAACCTCGAAGTAGGCACCCTTCACGTTGAGCGACTCCTGCGACCCGCCGCGAAGCAGCACCATGGCGATGAGGTTGACGACCAGGCCGAGGAACCCGACGATCAGCATCGGTCCGGTCGCGACGTCGGGTTCGGCGCCGATCCGCCCGATCGCCTCGACGACGACATAGACGGCGACGCCGAGCATCATCAGCACGGCGAGGCCGGAGGCGAAGACCTCTGCCCGATAGGACCCATAGGTACGCCGACCCGTGCTGTCCTCGCGGGTCGCGATCTTGGTGGCGACCAGTGCCGCGCCCAGGGTGACCACGTCGGCGGCCATGTGCCCGGCGTCGGAGATCAGGGCCAGCGAGCCGCTGACCAGTCCCACCACCAGCTCGACCACGAAGAACGCGGCGATCAGCCCGAAGGAGACGCCCAACCGCCAGCGGTGGCGCCCGCTGGCGGATCCTGTCTGGCCCCCGCTGTGACCGTGTCCGTGTCCGACGCCCATCTCACGCCCCTCTCGTCGCACCACGCTACCGATCTATCCTCGACGTCGTGATGATGCGTCCTGCCGAGCTCGACGGTGTCCGTGCCGAAACGGTCGACCTGGCCTTCCGGAGATGGGATCGCCCACGGGTCAAGGTCGGCACCCGGTTGCGCACGGCCGTCGGGGTCGTCGAGGTGACCAGTGTCGAGGAGGTGGCACTGTCACGGCTGCGCGCCGACGACGCCCGTCGCGCCGGCGCCGCCTCCCTGACCGCGCTCAAGGAGGCACTCAGCGCTCGGGCGGACCGTCCGGTGTTCCGGGTCGGCCTGAAGTACGGCGGCACGGACCCGCGCGAGACGCTGCGCGCCGAGATCCCCGATGCCGGGGAGATCGCCACGATCCTGGCGGGACTCGACCGCCTCGACGCCGCCTCCCCGATCGGCCCGTGGACCCGTACGACGTTGCGGATCATCGACCGCAACCCGGAGGTCCGGGCTCCCGACCTGGCTGGCGAGCTCGGCCGGGAGACGCCCGACTTCAAGAAGGACGTCCGCAAGCTCAAGGAACGCGGGCTCACCGAGTCGCTGGCGATCGGCTACCGGCTGTCGCCTCGCGGCGAGGCGGTCCTCGACCATGAGGACGGCCCGCGCGAGCGCGCACCTCGGCGTGAGGGAACGCCGTTGCCGCGCACGATCGGCGCTCCCGCCACCCGCGCCCTGCGGGCCGTCGACGTCCACACCCTCGAAGCGGTCGCCGCCTGGCGCCGCGAGGACCTCGCCGCCCTGCACGGCGTCGGCCCGATCGCCCTCGACCGCCTCGAAGCCGCCATGCGCGATCTCGGCCTCTCCTATGCGACCTGACCTGCGGGCCCTCCTGGGCCGGCTGGTCGTCACGATCGCCGCTCTGGCGGGGCTGTTCGCCATGCACGGCCTGGCCGACCACGGCTCGCCATCGGCGCCGATGCCGGCAGCGGCCGTGGCCCATCACGACACCACTCCGGGCGCCACTCACGACACCACGCACGACTCCCCGCCCGGCCACGGCGGCTCGACCGGCCACGACCTGGCCGGGTTGTGCCTGGCTCTGCTGGTCATCGCTGCCGGGCTGAGCGCCGGCCTGCTCGGCGTACGGCGTCC
>JASLDK010000340.1 GCA_030145945.1 Nocardioides sp. | reverse complement strand
GTCGCGTCGTCGCCTCACCGGTGCGGCCGTAGCCGCGCGCATCCATGCCGGCCGCCAGCGCCAACGAGCGGTCGAACGAGTCCTCCAGGACGGGAACCAGTTGCCGGCGTACCCCACGGATGCGGGAGAAACGCCCCGCGTCTCCCCCACGAAGCTGCTGCGCGGCCCGCACGCGCCGCGCACTGTCGGCAAGCTGCGGGACGACGCTGATCGCCACGACCATCGCCGTACCGATCTCGTAGAGCGCCGGCGGGAGCGACTTCATCAGCCGCTTGGGATTGGCGAGCGCGTTGGCAGCCCCCACCGCGATGAGCAGGGTCGCGAGCCGCAGCCCTTCGTAGGTCGCCGCCAGGAGTTCCTCGCGTGTGAACGAACCCAGCAGTGAGATCCCTGCTGCCCAGTCCGGCAGGGGAATGCTCGGGAGCGTGAAGAGGACATGGCCCGGGGCGTCGCCTCCGAGCAGGATCCGGAACACGTTCCGGATCTCGATGGTTAAGACGACGAGCCAGACGTAGAGCCGGAACGACCGCGCCCAGGGCTGCACACCGCGACAGGTCAGCACCACCAGGGTGATGACGCCGAGCATGACCAGCAGGAGCAGCGGATTGGTGGTGCACGAGGCAGCGACCGCGAGCCCGATCGCCCACGCCCACCAAGCCACGGGATGCAGATCCCGCGGCAGCCTCATCGCCCTGCTCCGCTGGTCATCTCGTCGTTCTCAGCCGTTGCGCCGTCTCAGGATCGGTACGGCGCCCGCCGCACCCAGCACGACCACGACCAGTCCGATCCCCAGCCAGGCCGGGAACCCGCCGCCGTCGTCCTTCTTGCTCGCGTCGGCCGCCGTTGTGTCCGGACCATCCGTGATCTCGTCGATAGACGGCAGACCGGTCGACGTGGTTTGGCTCGGGGTCTCGACCTGGGTCGCTGACGGGCTCTCGGACGGGGTTGCCGTGCTCGCGCTCGGCGTCGCGGAGGTGGAGGCCTCGGTCGGCGTCGTGGTCGCAGAGCTCGCCGCCACGCTGGGCTTGACGGAGGCCGACGGCTTGGGCTTCGAGCTCTTCGCTCCGTTGGGCTTCTTGGTCGCAGGCGCCTTGGTGGGCTTCGTTGACGACGGCGCGGGAGCGACAGCCTGACGAGGCGTCGGAACAACTGCCGGCGCCGAAGCGCGACCATCTCCCTGATGCCATGCGAAGGCCACGTACCCGCCCTCGGGCACGTTGAGGGTGCTCACGCCGTCCGTGGAGAACACCCAGTTGCCCGACGTGCCGTCCGACCACCACAGGCTCCAGAATGCGTTCGCGGGGGCGGCGTTCACGCACGGGTCGGAGGCGGGCTTGCCCGCAACACGACAGACGAACGACGGATCACGCGTCGCCCTGGTCAAGTCGAAGCCCGCTTGGGTGAAGTTGTTGGCAGCATTGCCCCCGTCGGGATCACATCCCTTGACGACGCCGCCGCCCAACTCGGCGTAGTCGACAACGACCACGATGCCGGTGCGCCCGTCGCAGCCAGCCGCCGCCTGGGCGACCTCAGGAACAGCAACGACGAGTGCCGGAGCCAGCAGCCCGATCGCCAGGCTCGCCACGAGCCGCTTCGCAGGTCGCATCAGACGATCCGGGTGTCCGCTCGACCCTTGCGGTTGCCGAACTCGCCCGTGACCCTGACCACGGCGACTCCCTTGCGCTTCGCCACCTTGATCCGAGACTTGAAGACGCCATTGGCGTCGGCCACACCCTCGAGCTTGCGCTTGCCGATCTTGACGTGGACGGACTCGCCTGCGGCCAGGCCCTTGACCTTCACCGCTGCCTTCCTGCCGGCCTTGATCCGGGCGGCGACCTTCACCTTCAGCTTGGCCTTGGCCAGGCCAACGACCGTGGTGGTGACTCTCCCGCCAGCGGTCGTCAGGGTGACGACGTGAGTCCCGGTCCCAGCAGGGATCTGGAACGAGGTCGAACCGGCGCCGGAGATGCGTTGGATGGCCCCCGCCACTTGGAGGCAGGCCGGCTCACCGGACGTCAATCCACCCGCCTGAACAGTGACCGACGTACCGGCCTTCACGAATCGTGCAGCGGACACGGTCTTCGGCGACGTTGCGGGCAGAGCAAGCAAGGCGGGCAGGGCCTGGGCTGCGGCGGTCTGCCACTTGCCTGCCTCCAAGGCACCGATCCCGGACTTCCGTCCCTTGGTCAAGGTCTCGTCGTCGTATCCGAGTGCGCCCGCTTGGCTGGCGAGAGCGCCGTCGCAAGGTCCGACGACCTGGCGGTTGCGCAACCAGACGGCGGCCTTGGCAGCGGTTTCCTTCTCGCCAGAGACATTCAGCGCCCATCCGGCAAGGCCCGTGCTGTTCGCGTTGGCGCCCTCGACGGCAGTGCCACCGTCGAACGAACCATCCGCGGCCTGACGTGTCTTGATCCAGTCCGCGGCCTTGGTGAGAGCCTGGTCGAGCGTCGGGTTCGCTCCGCGGAAGTCATTGAGCAGAACGATCACCAGAGCGGCGGTGTCCACCGCCGGGACCGTCTCGGCCGGAGAGGCGCCGTCGCAGGTCTGGTCGGTGACGCTGGCGGACGGGAGGTAGAGGCGGAAGAAGCCGGCGGCACACTGCTGCTTGAGCAGGTAGCTCAATGCTGTGGCGGCCTTGCTGGAGTTCGTGTCGAGCAGTCCCCGCACAGCCCACGCCTGCCCGAACACATTGGCGTAGTCAGTGTCTCCCCACGCCGGAACCTCGGGACCGAACTGGTCCTGGATGCGCCCGACGATCGGCGCCGACGTGGCGACCGTGCTCTCGACTCGCGCCTTGAGGTCGACCCCGTTCACATTGGTGACGGCGCGGTTGAGGTCAGCCAGCAATGCCAACGCCTTGCCGGAGGATCCTGCGTAGATGTCGCCGGCATCGCCGAAGTCAGCGCCGGTCGTGTAGGAGGCGAGGTCGGCGGTGATCCGGTCGCCGATGGAACTGACTGCGGCGTCATGTCCGCCGACGGCCCGAAGCGCATACGCTGCCTCAACCGACGTGCCCCAGTCGGTGTAGGAGATGGCTCCGGAGCCCCCGTCGTAGGCGCCGGACAACGCACCGTTCGTCAACCGGCCGGCCAGCCAGGTCGCGGCCGCTTTCGCCTGGGGCGAGGCGACAGTCTCAGCATGAGCGGCGGGGGCGGGACCGGCCACCATCAACCCACTCGCCACGACAGCGGTGCCGGCGACGGCAGCGGCCGCTCGGCGTACGAAGGAACGACTGGACATGTGATGCCTTCCCGCTGCGATCAAACGGGAGGGCCAGATTCGCATCTGGTGCCCAGGCCCGCTGTATTCCACGACAGCGTTGTGTTGGGACGCGTCGTGACAGGTGCTCCGGCTCACCGAACCCTCGCGGGATCGGCCTACGGTTGCGGGTCAGCGCCGGATTCGGACCGGCTTCCCCCATCACGGGCGTATTGAATTGATTCGGCGCAAGTCTATCGCCGCTCGTCCGCCTCGATGTCATCGGGAAGGACCGCGAGGCCGAGCGAGCGAGCGGCAGCACGAAGGCGATTGTCGAAGGTTGCGACCGTCGCCCCGGTCTGCTGCGCCGTCAGCAGGACACAGCAGTCCGGCATCTTCAACTTAGTAG
>JASLDK010000290.1 GCA_030145945.1 Nocardioides sp. | reverse complement strand
GGACGGGTCCACGGGACCGAACCAGCCGCGGCCGATGGCGTCGGCTCGCGTGAGCACCTCAGCACGCGAACCGATCCGCTCCTGCCAGGTGGCGACGACATCCGGCACGGCGCCACCGCGGCAGTAGAGGTGACGGAAGCGCGCCTCGCCGCCGATCAGGGCGACGCCTGCGCGCAGGTCGTCCTCGCCCGACACGTCGAGCCGCGAGGTCGCGGGCACGTCGACCATCCCGTGGTCGGCGATCACGACCAGGCGCCGGTCAACCGGCAGTGCCTCGCGCAGCTGCTCGGCCTCGTGGTCGATCATCGCGAGCTGTTGGAGCCACTGGCTCGACGCGACACCCCAGCGGTGGCCGGTCCAGTCGAGGTCGCCGTCGTACACATAGGTCAACGCCGGTTGCCGCGGCGACGGGGTCGAGGCGGCGACCACGGCAGCGATACGCTCCCCGACGCGGTCGACGCCGACGTAGTCGGAGCCGCGGTGGGCGGCGACGGTCAGGCCGCTGCCGAAGAACTCCCGCTTGTTGACGACCGAGACCCGCACCCCCGCCGCCTGCAGCGACGAGAACGCCGTCTGGTGCGGCTGCCATTCGAGCGGATCGACGTCGCCGTCCCACAGCAGCGCGTTGAGCAGTTCGTTCGTGCCCGGGATCCGGGTCGTGAATCCGACGAGCCCGTGTGCACCCGGCGTGAGCCCGGTGCCGAGGGTCGTCAGCGAGGTCGAGGTGGTCGAGGGGACGCTCGCCGTCGCGGGCGCTGCGTCCACGAGCAACGATGAGAGGTACGGCGCCGCGTGGGCATAGCGCTCCAGCAGCCGCGCGCCCAGGCCGTCGATCAGGAACAGGACGTACGACGACGCATCGGGCAGCGTGAGTCCGCTCGGGGCAGGGCCGAGCGGACTGCCGAGGGCGTGGGCGGCGGCGGGGACGATGTCACCCAGCGAGCGGACGCCGTACGCCGGCTCGCAGAACGGTGCGACCTCCACCCGGTCAGCCCCTCGTCAGGGTCGAGAGCGATGCGGCGAAGGAGAGCAGACCGGCCACGGCGTCGCGGCCGTCCGCAGCTGCCGAGACCCGCAGCGAGAAGTCATCGGAGGACATGGTGCCGGTGTAGCCGTGGTCGGCCTCGCACTGCGGGTCGTTGCAGGCAGCCGGCTCGAGGTCGAGACGACCGACCGCGCCCCAGCCGATCGTCAGCACCGCCTCGGCGGGCGGGCGCGGGCCGGCGGTCGGGTTGGTGGTCATCCGGGTCACGACGACGGAGGTGACTGCGCTCAGGCTGACCGCCTCCGTGGAGGTCGACGTGTAGGGCTCGGGCAGCAGGTCGTCGCCGGCGTGCTCGTCGGTGTGGGCCAGGATCAGCCTGCTCGTGGTCAGCACGATCACGGTCTGGTGCCGGCGTACCTCGTCACGCTCGAAGGTCGGCTCGTGGTGCACGTAGAAGGACACCACCGCCTCACCGGCGACAGCGTCGGTCACGGCGTCCGCGACGACCTCCGGGTAGTAGCCGGTGCGGTTGATCGCACTGCTCAACTCCGCGGTGCGGTCCTGCTCACTCATAGGCGCATCCTCGCACGCGCCTGCCGGGTGGTCAGTCGGGGATCGTGGTGATCAGGTCCGGCATCCGGCGCACCAACGAGTCGGGGCGCGGATCCTTGACGGACGCGACGCGCGCCGACGCGGTGAGCACCTGCGCCGACTCCACACCGGCGAGCACCAGCGAGAGCTCGAGCGCGCTCACCTGGGGCAGGTCGTTCTGCAGGGCGGCGACCCGGGTGATGAGGTCCTCGACGGCGGCCACGTTGACGGGATCAGCACCGCGATAGCCGAACAGCAGCGGCGAGCTCTTCACCTCGCGCACCATCGATGCGACATCGCGCTGTCCCAACGGCGGGATGCGATAGGACCAGTCACCCAGCAGGTCGATGACGGGACCGGAGATCCCGAAGGAGACGACAGGACCGAACAGGGGGTCCTCGAACGTTCGCACCGAGATCGGTACGCCGGTGGGCGCATTGCGCTGCACGACGAACCGTCCCATGCCGGGGTCGATGAGCCCGGACAGGTAGTCCCAGGCCTCCTTCATCTCCTGGGCACCGGCGATGTTGCGCCACACGTGGATCTGGTCGGGGCGCTCGCGCACCGAGGAGAGCGTCGACTTGAGGACGACGTCCCAGCCGAGCCGTTCGCCCGCCTCGACAGCGGCGTCGGCACCGGAGACCTCGACGGCCGGCCACAGGTCGATGCCGTAGGCCTTGAGCAGGGTGGTGACCTGCTCCTTGTCGAGCTCGACCTCACGGTCGGCAGCCATCACCTCGGGGTCGGACAGCACGCGGTCGACCATGCGCCGAGCCGTACGGGTGTCGACCTCCCCCGCGTCGGCAGCCGGCCCGTCGGGGGCGTGCAGCCACACGGCGTACTCGACGACGCGCGCCAGCGCGCGCACGGCCGCCTCGACGGCGGGGTACGACGGCACGGAGCCGCGTCCGGCCGAGGACCCGGCGACGTCGGGGACCCGCAACAGTTCGGGGATTCCCTCGGCGCCGAGGAAGGACGAGACGAGCGGCTTGTCGGACTGCTCCCCCACGGCCGCGAGCACGTTGGCGACCTCTTCCCCGGAGACGTGGAGCGGTGGGATGTAGACGGCGATCACCGAGTCGACGTCGGGGTCGTCGATCGCATCGTCCAGGGCGTCCTCGAAGTCCTCGGCGGTCGCGTCGGCGCCGAGGGCGACCGAGCGGTTGACGACCAGACCGACCGAGGAGGCCGCGTCGGAGGCGAGCAGTCCGAGGGCGTCGGAGTTGCCGACGATCGCGACCCGACGCCCGCGCGGCAGGGGTTGGTGGGCGAGCAGCTGCGCCACGTCGAACATGTCGTCCAGGGTGTCGACCTGGATCACCCCGGCCTGCCGGAACATCGCATCCACGGCCGCCTGGGGCGCGCCGATGCGTCGTACGGCGTGGCCCATGGGCACACCCTGGGTGGTGCGTCCCGAACGCACCGCAACGATCGGCTTGCGGGCCGAGACCCGGCGGGCGATGCGGGAGAACTTGCGCGGGTTTCCGATCGACTCGAGGTACATCATCACGACCTCGGTGGCATCGTCCTCCTCCCAATACTGCAGGAGGTCGTTGCCGGAGACGTCGGCCCGGTTGCCGGCGCTGACGAACGTCGAGATGCCCAGGCCCCGGTTCTTGACCTTCTCCAGGATCGCGGAGCCGAGGGCACCGGACTGGCAGAAGAAGCCGGCGCGACCGCGGGCCGGCATGACCGACGACAGCGACGCGTTGACCTGCACGGCGGGCTCGGTGTTGACGATGCCGAGGCAGTTGGGGCCGATCAGGCGCAGGCCGTAGGACCGGCACAGTCCGGCGAGATGCCGCTGCCGCTTGCGCCCCTCCTCGCCCGTCTCCGCGAATCCCGACGAGATGACGATGAGTCCGTGCACGCCCTTGTTGGCGCAGTCGAGGACCACGTCGGTGACGGCCTCCGCAGGCACGGCGACGATCGCGACGTCGACGTCGTCGGGGATCTCGTTGACGTTCTTGTAGGCCGGGATGCCCGAGACGGCCGGAGCGCTGGGGTTCACGACATAGACGCGGCCGGTGAAGTCACCGTTGACGAGGTTGCGCACCAGCACCTGGCCGATGGTGTCCTGACGCCGACTCGCACCGATGATCGCGACCGAGCGCGGGTGGAAGAAGCGGTGGATGGACGCCGCCTCGGCCGCGTGCTCGCGATCGCGCATGACGCCGATCGCGGTGTCGGTCGGGTCGATCGGGAACTCCAGCGTGATCACGCCGTCGTGATAGCCGCTCGCCACGTGATAGCCGGCGTCGCGGAAGGTCTGGATCATCCGCGAGTTGTCGGGCAGCACCTCGGCGGTGAACCGCTCCACCCCCCGCTCGCGTCCCGCCTGGGCCAGGTGCTCGAGCAGCAACTGCGCGATGCCGCGGCCCTGGTGCTCGTCCTCCACGAGGAAGGCCACCTCTGCCTCACGATTCGCCACCACGTCGTACCGCCCGACCGCGATCATCCGCTCCTGCAGGATGAGCACGAGCGCGACCCGGTCGCGGTTGTCGACGTGCGTGAAGCGTCGCACGTCGCGGTCGGAGAGCACCGGCATCGGCGAGAAGAAGCGGTAGTACTTCGACTCGTCGGAGACCCGCGAATAGAACTCGACGAGCAACTCGTCGTCGCCGGGCAGGATCGGCCGGATGTGCGCCGTCCGCCCGTCCCGGAGGAGTACGTCGCCCTCCCAGTGCGCAGGCGGCGCCTCGATCTCCTGGGTCGGTGTCGGGTCGCCGGCGCTCACAGGCGCAAATCTATCGGGTCGGTGGCGGCGTGCCCCTGATCGGCTTGTCGGAGCGACCCGGAAGAATGCGGCCCATGGCACGGCGTACCAAGCAAGAACCCCTCCCGGACGACTTCGAGGAGCACATCCTCGACACCGACATCCGCGACGAGATGCAGTCGTCCTTCTTGGAGTACGCCTACTCCGTCATCTACTCCCGCGCTCTCCCCGACGCGCGCGACGGGCTGAAGCCGGTGCAGCGCCGCATCCTCTACACGATGAACGACATGGGGCTGCGGCCCGATCGCGGTCACACCAAGTGCGCCCGCATCGTCGGTGAGGTCATGGGTCGGCTGCACCCGCACGGCGACGGCGCGATCTATGACGCGCTGGTGCGCACCGCCCAGCCGTGGGCGCTGCGGCTGCCGATGGTCGACGGGCACGGCAACTTCGGCTCCCCCGGCGGTGAGGACCCGCCAGCGGCGATGCGTTACACCGAGGCGCGGATGACACCCTCCGCGGTGGCGATGACCGAGTCGATCGACGAGGAGACCGTCGACTTCAAGCCCAACTACGACAGTCGCGAATACGAGCCGACCGTCCTCCCCGCGGCGATCCCCAACCTCGTCGTCAACGGTACGACGGGCATCGCGGTCGGCATGGCGACCAACATGGCGCCCCACAACCTGGTCGAGGTGGTCCAGGCACTGCGGCACCTGATCCAGCACCCGAAGACCGACCTCGACGGGCTGATGCGGTTCATCCCCGGCCCGGACCTGCCGACCGGCGGCAAGATCGTCGGCCTCGACGGCATCCGCGACGCCTACGAGACCGGCCGCGGCGTCTTCAAGATGCGCGCCACCGCACGCATCGAGACCATTGGTCGCCGCAAGGGCATCGTCGTGACCGAGTTGCCCTACAACATCGGCACCGAGAAGGTGATGGAGCGGATCAAGACCCTGGTCCAGGGCAAGAAGATCCAGGGCATCGCCGACATGAAGGACCTCACCGACCGCGAGAACGGCCTGCGGCTGGTCATCGAGGTCAAGAACGGCTTCGTGCCCGAGGCCCTTCTCGAGCAGCTCTACAAGCTGACCCCGATGGAGGACTCCTTCGGGATCAACAACGTCGCGCTCGTCGACGGCCAGCCCCGAACCATGGGTCTCAAGGAACTGCTCGAGGTCTTCCTCGGGCACCGCTACGACGTCGTACGCCGTCGCTCGCAGTTCCGTCGCAACAAGAAGGCCGACCGGCTGCACCTGGTCGACGGCCTGCTGCTCGCCCTGCTGGACATCGACGAGGTCATCCAGGTGATCCGCACCAGCGACGACTCGGCGGCCGCCAAGGAGCGCCTGCAGACGGTCTTCGAGCTCTCGCAGATCCAGGCCGAGTACATCCTCGAGATGCAGCTGCGTCGTCTCACCCGCTTCTCCCGGCTCGAGTTGGAGAAGGAGCAGGAGCAGCTGCGCAAGGAGATCGAGGAGCTCGACGCCATCCTCGGTTCCGAGGAGCTGCTCAAGAAGCTGGTCTCGAGCGAGCTCGCGGAGGTCGCCAAGACCTTCGGTACGCCGAGGCGCACGGTGCTGCTCGAGTCCGCGGGCACCACCGCAGTCGCCGCCGCCGCGGCGCCGCTCGAGGTCGCCGACGACCCGTGCTTCGCCCTGCTCTCCTCCACCGGTCTCCTGGCCCGGACCAGCTCGGTCGACGACATCGGCACGGGTGGTGATCGCGCCAACCACGACGTCGTCGTCTCGGCGGTCCGGACGACCGCCCGTGCGGACATCGGGGTCATCACCTCGTCCGGCAGGTTGCTGCGGTTGGCGGTGCTCGACCTGCCGGCCATCCCGGCCTCGGCCAACGAGCCCAACCTGCAAGGCGGTCTGCCGCTCACCGAGGTCCTCGAGCTCGCGAAGGGCGAGCGCGCGCTGGCGCTGACGACCCTCACGGGCGAGGGTCCCGGACTCGCGCTCGGCACCCGGCAGGGCGTGGTCAAGCGGGTCAACCCTGAGGTCGTCAACAAGGACGAGTGGGAGGTCATCGGCCTCAAGGACGGCGACGAGGTCGTCGGTGCCGTCGAGTTGCGTACGGGCGCCGAGGAGCTGTGCTTCGTCACGACCGACGCCCAGCTGCTGCACTTCTCCGCCGACTCGGTGCGACCGCAGGGCCGCTCGGGCGGCGGCATGGCCGGTGTCCGGGTCGCCGACCGCGAGCGCGTCGCCTGGTTCGGCGTACTCGACCTGAATGCACCCGGTGGCGTCGTCCTGGTCACCGCGTCCGGCTCCTCCACGGCGCTGCCCGGCACCGAGCCGGGCTCGGTCAAGGTCACCGACTTCTGGGAGTACCCCGCCAAGGGTCGAGCCACGGGCGGCGTGCGTTGCCACCGCTTCCTCAAGGGCGAGGACACTCTCGTCTTCGCCTGGGCCGGCCCCGCTCCCGCCCGGGCTGCGGCCTCCAGCGGCGCCCCGATCGACCTGCCGGAGGCCAACGGCCGACGCGACGGGTCGGGTGTCCCCGCGAGCCAGGCGCTGGCCGCGGCTGCTGGTCCCCTTGCGGTCCTGCTCGGCGCCCCGGACACGACCGATCCGGCAACCGATCCGGCAACCGACAATGTGCAAGGGTGACCCCATGACGACCTCGACCCGCGTGGCCGCCGGCCTGCTCATCGCCCTCGTGGGCTCCACCAGCCTCGCCGCATGCGGCGGCGACGACAAGGGCGGCGGCGCCAAGGCCGACACGTGGTCAGACGTCGGCGCGAAGGCCAAGAAGCTGCTCGACGAGACCAGCGGTGTCGAGTTGACGCTCGCCACCAAGGACGACCCGGGCGTGAGCTACCTGTCGTCGGCGAAGGGCACCATCGTCGCGAACCCGCCGGCGTTCGAAGGCACGGTCGACGGCAGCGTCTCGGGCTTCTCCGTCACCGACGTCCCGGTGATCTCGGTCGACGGCACCCTGTGGATCAACCAGGCCCTGCTGGGCGGATGGAGTGACAAGTTCCAGCCCGCCGACCTGTGCGCGCCCGACCCGGCCAAGCTGCTCGACCCGTCGAGCGGGGTTTCCTCGGTGCTCACCACCAGCACCGACGTCAAGGCCGGCGGCTCCGAACGCGGCGGCAAGGACAACAAGGAGATCTTCCGGACCTTCAGCGGCAAGGCGTCCGGCGATGCGATCCGCAAGATCCTCCCCTGCGCCGAGGGCGACGACTTCAGCGCGACCTACCGCGTCGACGACAAGGGCTACCTGCGCACCGCCCGACTCAGCGGCGTCTTCTTCACCGACGCCGACCCGGTGACCTACACGATCGACGTCACGAAGTATGACGCCACCAAGGACATCACGGCACCGAAGTGATCCCCACTCCATGAGCCGGGCCGACCGGCTCCTGCTGGTCTTCTGCACGGTCGCCGTCGCGTTCGCGGCGGTCGACACCTATGTCGTCGTCCTCGCGCTGCCCGACATGATGACGGGCGCAGGCGTCCCCGTCGACGAGCTGCAACGCGCGGCGCCCATCGTCTCCGGCTTCCTGCTCGGGTACGTCGCCATGCTGCCGCTCATCGGCCGGATCGCCGACCTGCGTGGTCAGGTCCCTGTCCTCACCATGTCGCTGGTCCTGTTCGCGGTCGGATCGATGGTCACTGCCGTGTCCTACGACCTGCCCAGCATGGTCGCCGGTCGCTTCCTCCAGGGCGTCGGCGGCGGCGGACTCGTACCCGCCACCATGTCGCTGGTCGCTGCGCTCTACCCGATCGAACGCCGCGGACTCCCCCTCGGCATCGTGTCTGCGGTCCAGGAGTTCGGCAGCGTGCTCGGCCCCCTCTTCGGCGCAGCGGTGCTGTCCTTCACCTCCTGGCGCGGCATCTTCGCGATCAACCTCGCCGTCGCTGCCCTGCTGGTGGTGGCCGTCGGCGCGGTCGCCCGCACCCAGGGAGTTCGTCGTACCCGGCAAACGGGTCGCGGAATCGACCGGTCGACGACCCGAGTGCCGGGTGTGACGAAGCTGATCGCCATCCTGCTCCTGGCCGCGGTCCTCGTCCCCGGCTATCTCACCTTCGTCGAGCCAGACAGCCTGGTCCGCGACATCACCTGGGGCCAGCTCTTCATCCCGTACGCCGACGGCGGGGGGCGCTGGGTCACCCCGGTGGGGTTGGCAACCATCGTCGCGTTCGTCCTCCTCGTCGGGTGGTGCTGGTGCCGTCCGCGCGCGTTGGTGGACCTGCGGGGATGGCTCGGGCACCTGCGCGCCGCAGACCTCCGCGGCGCCAGCCTGCTGGCCGTCGTCCTCGGAGGGATCGTGCTGGCCTTCGCCACGGCGGATCCCGAAGTGGCGGTGTTCTCCCCGCAGGGTCCGTGGCTCCTCGCGGTGTCGGCGATCGCCGCGGTCGCACTGGTCTGGCACCTGCGCCGGGCCAACGACCCGATCGTGCCGAGCGGAACGCTGCGAGCAACCCCGGCATGGGGCGCACTGCTGGTGAGCTTCCTGGTCGGTTGGGCGCTGATCGCCGCGCTCGTCGACATCCCCCTCTTCGCCCGTACGACGACGCAACGCGACTCCCAGTTCGGTGCGGCGCTCATCCTGCTGCGCTTCCTGGCCGCGCTGCCGGTCGGCGCTGTCATGGGCGGCTGGCTGCTGCGTCGGGTCAACGCCGGCGTCCTGACGGCGCTCGGCATGGTCGCGGCGGGTGCTGGCTTCGTCGTGATGGGTCAGTGGGACGCCCACAGCCTCGACTCCTGGACGTCGACGGTGCCGCTCGTCGTCTGCGGCTTCGGGTTCGGGCTCGCCCTCGCACCCGTCAATGCCGCGATCCTCGCCAGCACCGACGACAACGTGCACGGCCTGGCCAGCGCGCTGGTCGTCGTCGCCCGGATGGTCGGCATGCTGGTCGGCATCTCCGCCCTCACCACCATCGGCCTGCGACGACTCTATGCCGCGCAAGCAGCCGACCCGGAGCTCGGCATCACGAAGCTCGGCATCCTCCAGGAACATGCGGTCTTCCACGGCGCCGCGGTCGCGGCCTTTGCTGCGGCGATCGTCGCGCTCGTGGTCTTCGCCACATCTCGCACAAGGGAGATGGACACGGCCGAGGTGCTCCGCGCAGGCGGCTAATCTGGCGAGCATGGGTGAATTCGATGATGTGCTCCTGGCCAACACCACCTACGCCGAGACCTTCAACGACGGTGGGTTCGACGGCATCGCCGAGGCCGGTCTCGGCCTGGTCACCTGCATGGACTCTCGGATCGATCCGCTCGCACTGACCGGCCTCAAGCCGGGCGACGCCAAGATCATCCGCAACCCCGGTGGCCGCGTCGACGATCTGACCCTCGACGCACTGGTGATCTCGGTGCACATGCTCAATGTGGACCGGATCATGATCATGCCGCACACCCGGTGCGCGGTCGCCAGCAACACCCGCGAGGCACTGCGCGCGAAGCTGGACGCCGGCACCGGCCAGGACACGTCATGGCTGACGTTGCCGGTCACCGACGACCAGGCAGCCTCGCTCGCCGCCGACGTGCGCCGCATCAAGGCGCACCCGCTGATCCCCGACACCGTCAAGGTCGGCGGCTTCATCTACGACGTCGACACCGGCCGGCTCTCGCAGCAGGCCTGAGGAAGCGGCTACATCAGGTCCCGGAGTCGCTGGTCGACCAGAGCTCCGGGCAGGTCGCCGAGCTGTCCTCGGAGCGTGACCAGGTCACCGATCGCGGTGAGTCGCGCCACCCACGAGGCGGTCGTCCCGACGGGATCGGCTCCCAACGAGATGTCCATCAGCAGCGGGCAGTCGACCGCACCGCCGTCGGGCTCCGGCGGCAGCGCCGCGGTCCAGCACCCGACCTCAAGCCGCAGTGACGCGGCCGGTCCGGTGCCGTCGGCGAGCACGTCGACGTACCAGAACAACTCCCCCACCGGCAGACGGAGGTGACCTCGTCGCGCCTTGGCTCCGCTCGCCTTCAGCAGCTTCACCACGGCAGCACGATCAGCGGCACTCATCGGACCAGCATCATGCGTCGAGCGACTCCATGTCGATCTCGTAGGCGCCCTGGATGATGAACTCCTTGCGCGGAGCCACCTCGCTGCCCATCAGCAGCTCGAAGACGTTGGCCGCCATCTCCATCTCGTCGACGGTGAGCCGGCGCAGGGTACGACGCCGCGGGTCCATCGTCGTCTCGGCCAGCTGGTCGGCGTCCATCTCGCCGAGACCCTTGTAGCGCTGGACCGGATCCTTCCACCGGACGTTCTTCTTCTTGAGCTCGGCGAGCTTGCGCTGCAGCTCGTCGTCGGAATAGGTGTAGACGTACTTGTCCTGACCCTTGCGGGGGTTGGAGATCTCGATCCGGTGCAGCGGCGGGACCGCCGAATAGACCCGGCCCGCCTTGACCAGCTCGGGCATGTACTTGAAGAAGAGCGTCGCGAGCAGGGTACGGATGTGCGCGCCGTCGGAGTCGGCGTCGGCCATGAAGATGACCCGGCCGTAGCGGCGGGCGTCGAGCTCGAAGGTGCGGCCGGAGCCCGCGCCGACCACCTGGATGATCGAGGCGCACTCGGCGTTCTTGAGCATGTCGCCCACCGACGCCTTCTGGACGTTGAGGATCTTGCCCCGGATCGGCAGCAGCGCCTGGAACTCCGCATTGCGCGCGAGCTTGGCGGTGCCGAGTGCGGAGTCACCCTCGACGATGAAGAGCTCGGTGCGCTCGTTGTCGCCGGAGCGGCAGTCGGCCAGCTTGGCCGGCAGGGTCGAGGACTCCAGGGCATTCTTGCGGCGCTGGGTCTCCTTGTGCTGGCGTGCTGCGATCCGGGTCTTGGACGCCGCGACGACCTTCTCCATCAGGAGCTTGGCCTGCGCCTTCTCCGCCCGCTTGGTCGAGGTCAGGAACTCCTTGAGCTCCTTCGCGACGACCTTGCGTACGACGCTGCGCGCCGCCGGCGTTCCGAGGATCTCCTTGGTCTGGCCCTCGAACTGCGGCTCGGCGAGCCGCACCGTCACGACCGCGGTCATTCCCTCGAGGATGTCGTCCTTGATGACGTCGTCGTCGTTGACCTTGAGCGCCTTCGACGCGCGCATCGACTCGTTGAAGGTCTTGGTCAGCGCGCCCTCGAAGCCGGAGACGTGCGTGCCACCCTTGGGGGTGGCGATCACGTTGACGAAGGAGCGGACCTCCGAGTCGTAGCCGCTCCCCCAGCGGACCGCGACGTCGACGCTCAACTCGCGCTCGACCTCCTGCGGCGTCATGTGCCCCTTGTCGTCGAGCAGCGGCACGGTCTCGGTGAAGGTGTCGCTGCCCTGCAGGCGCAGCACCTCGGTGACCGGCTCGCCGGTCGCGAGGTAGTCGCAGAACTCGCCGATGCCGCCATCGTGGCGGAAGCTCTCCTCGGTCCACTCAGCCTTGTCGGACGCACGCTGATCGCGGATCACGAGCTCGAGGCCGGGCACGATGAAGGACGTCTGACGCGCACGACCGATCAGCCCGTCGAGCACGAAGGCGGCGTCCTTGGTGAAGATCTGCCGGTCCGGCCAGAACCGGACCCGGGTGCCCGACCTTCCCTTGGCAACTCGGCCGCCCTTGCGGCTCAGACCACCGCTCGGCGAGAACGACGCCTTGGGGCCGTCACCGTCGAAGACGCCCGGCACGCCCCGCTGGAAGCTGATGCCCTGGGTGGCCGGCGAGCGGTCGACGTCGATGTCCATCCGGCTCGACAGGGCGTTGACGACCGACAGACCCACACCGTGCAGGCCGCCGGTGGCGACGTAGGAGCCGCCGCCGAACTTGCCGCCGGCATGCAGCTTGGTCGCCACGACCTCGACCCCGGTCAGCCCCGTCTTGGGCTCCTTGTCGGTGGGGATGCCGCGCCCGTCGTCGTACACCTCGACGGAGTCGTCGTCGTGCAGCGTCACCTCGACCCGGCGGGCGAAGCCGCCGAGCGCCTCGTCGACGCCGTTGTCGATGATCTCCCACAGGCAGTGCATGAGGCCCCGGGTGTCGGTGGAGCCGATGTACATCCCCGGACGCTTCCGCACGGCTTCGAGGCCCTCGAGGACCAGGAGGTGGGCTGCGTTGTAGGTGTTGTCGGCGATGACCGGCTCCTCACGGGTGAAACGGGTACAGCTGCTGAAACGGTTGTTCGAATGACCAAATCTACTGCGACACGCCGGAGCCCGGTGCAGGCACACGCCGAAAGGCGCGCAGGACCATTAAGGATCACCCGGTCACGATCGATCGGATGATCACAAGGAGGTTTCAGGCGGTGGAAAATCGCAGAAGACTCCGGACACAGGTGCTTGGATGGACCTGATGCAAGAGTGGAATGGACCACATGGGGACGGGAATCTTTGATCCAGTCGCTACGTTGATCCGGACGACACCCGCTGAGGGTGGTGTCGAGACAAGATTGAGAGGCCCGAGATGACAACTGCCGTTGCTCCCAGCGCCGCGCTGACCGCGGAAGACCGCTGCGACCGTTGTGGTGCCCAGGCCTACCTCCGCGTCGAACTCGCGGTCGGTGAGCTCCTCTTCTGCGCCCATCACGCCCGCGAACACGGAGACAAGCTCAAGGACGTCGCCGTCGGATTCCACGACGAGACCCACAAGCTGACCGACAAGCCGGCCTACACCGACTGACCTGCACTCGCACCGAGGCCCCGAGCGCATGCTCGGGGCCTCGGGCTGTTTTCGGACGCTGTCAGCCCTGGGGTACGACGCGCAGTGAGCCGGCTCCCGCAGCGACGGTGGCGTCCAGGATGCCCGTCGCCGGGTCCCACGACCACGTGCTGGCACCGGTGACCTGGATCCCGTTCGGATAGCTGCCGGCCGGCACCCGGAGGGACGCCGTCCCTCCAGCGCCACCGGTCCAGGCCACGTCCAGGGTGGAGGTCGCCTTGGCGTAGCGGACCTTGGTCAGGGTGCCGGGCACGGCCTGCGGGTAGGGGCGCCGCACGGCATCGCGGATCGGGGTCGGGGTGCCGTCGGAGCGGAAGGGACCGTAGCCGGGGTCGGTGTACTCCCACAGCGCCGTGCCCGCGAGTGCATCATCGGCCATGTCGTAGACGTGGTCGACGAACCCCGCGGCGCCACCCGCATTCGAGAACACGCCCCACTCCCCGATCCACAGGGGGACACCGGCCAACGATGCTGCCAGCCGGGAGGAGGCGACCGACGCATCGGCGAGGATCCTGGTCTGCTCGAGCAACGGGATGTCGGAGGTGAGGTCCCACGGCCCGTAGAGGTGCGGGGAGTAGACCGAGTTCGGCGGCATCAGACCCACGGGCGGGATCTCGACCACGGTCTCGGACTTGATAACGTTGGGCTCGATGAACCCGACCGCGTCGGGGTCGACCGTGCGGATCGCCTTGAGCCACCGGCCCTGGCTCGGGAACAGGTAGCCCGTCTCGAAGACGCCGGGCGGGAGCAGGCCGGGGAACGGCTCGTTGAACAGGTCATAGCCGATCACGTTCGGCGCATCCCCCACTGCGCGAGCCACGGCGACCCACGCGTCCGTGAACGAGCGTTGCAGGTCTGCAGAGGTCCAGAACGACGTGAAGGCACAGGCGACCGCGGGTGAGAGGTAGTCGGCACCCCAGGCGCCGGTCAGTTGCGCGAGCGGCAGCGACGGGCACAGGCCGGGGCGATAGGCCCACTGCGGTGCACCATTCCCGGCGGGCTTGCCGTAGAGGTCCTGGTGCATGTCGACGGTCACCAACAGCCCGGCTGCGCCGGCACGGTCGACCAGCCCGCGGAAGCGGGCGAGGTAGGCCGTGTCGATCTGTCCCGGGTTCGGCATCACGGCCTGCCACGAGGTGTAGAGCCGCAGCTGGTTGAGCCCGAGGCTGCGGATTCGCGCGAAGTCAGCATCGGTGACATCCGGCAGGTACGGCGCGCTCTTGCGCCCCAGGTTGATGCCACGCAGGAGAACGTCCCGTCCGCCGGCGTCGCGCAGGCGGCGTCCGTCGACGTGCAGCGGCGTACGGATCTCGCTGGTCATCGTGACGGCCGGTGCCGGTGCCGGCTCGAGCGCCTCGGCACGCGGCACGATCGGCAGCGCGAGCAGGGGCGCGAGGACGGTCAGAACAGCGGCACGAGCGAACATGAACACTCCTCAGGTCTTGCGTCGCGCCCAGACTGGCGGAGCGAGGAGCGGTTGTCCAGAGATGTCACCCAGAGATCTTGCCCGGAAATGGGATCGACCCCACCGGACCAGTCCGGCGGGGTCGATCAAACGACGTTGGCGATCAGTCGAGATAGTCGCGCAGCACCTGGGAGCGCGACGGGTGACGCAGCTTGGACATCGTCTTCGACTCGATCTGGCGGATCCGCTCGCGAGTGACGCCGTAGACCTTTCCGATTTCGTCTAAAGTCTTCGGCTGTCCGTCGGTCAGGCCGAAGCGCATCGACACGACGCCGGCCTCACGCTCGGAGAGCGTGTCGAGCACCGCGTGCAACTGCTCCTGCAGGAGCGTGAAGCTGACCGCATCCGCCGGGACGATCGCCTCGGAGTCCTCGATCAGGTCGCCGAACTCGGAGTCGCCGTCCTCACCCAGCGGGGTGTGCAGCGAGATCGGCGCACGACCGTACTTCTGGACCTCGACGACCTTCTCCGGGGTCATGTCGAGCTCCTTGGCGAGCTCTTCCGGGGTGGGCTCGCGACCGAGGTCCTGCAGCATCTGGCGCTGGACGCGGGCGAGCTTGTTGATGACCTCGACCATGTGCACCGGGATGCGGATCGTGCGGGCCTGGTCAGCCATGGCGCGGGTGATGGCCTGACGGATCCACCAGGTGGCGTACGTCGAGAACTTGTAGCCCTTGGTGTAGTCGAACTTCTCGACCGCACGGATCAGACCGAGGTTGCCCTCCTGGATCAGGTCCAGGAACAGCATGCCGCGGCCGGTGTAGCGCTTGGCGAGCGAGACGACGAGACGCAGGTTGGCCTCGAGCAGGTGGTTCTTGGCGCGGCGGCCGTCCTCAGCGATCCACTCGAGCTCCTCGGTGACCTTGGGCGTGATCTTGCCGCCCTTGGCGAGCTTCTCCTCGGAGAAGAGACCGGCCTCGATCCGCTTGGCGAGCTCGACCTCCATCTCGGCGTTGAGGAGGGGAACCTTGCCGATCTGCTTGAGGTAGTCCTTGACCGGGTCGGCGGTCGCACCGGCGACCATGACCTGCTGGGCAGGCTCGTCGGTCTCGTCGGCCGAGGAGACGATGAAGGAGGCGTTCTTCTCGTCCTCCTTGATCGTCGGGTCGGCGGCGACGTCCTTCTCGAACTGCTCGTCCGGGATGTCGGCCAGCACCTTCTTGCCGTCAGGACCGACGACCGGAGCGGCCTCGACCTTGACGCCGGCGAGGTCGACGGGCGCGCTCTTGGCGGCGGCCGTCTTCTTCGCCGGCGGCGCCGCCTTCTTGGCAGCAGGCGCCTTCTTGGCGGTGGTGGCCGTCGACGCGGCGGTCTTGCGAGCGGCGGCCGCGACGGCACGCTGCTCGACGGGACCGCCGAGCTCGACGGAGATGCCCAACCCGGACAGATGGGCCATCAGACCCTTGAGCTGGGCCGGGGCGACGTCCGCCGCCGCAAAGGCCTGACGAAGGTCCTCAGCCCCGACGCGCCCGATCGGGGCGGCGCGGTCGATCAGTGCGGCGATCGACGGGTGGCTGAGCAGTGCGGGTGGGACCGAACGATGGTTCGAGGACACGAACACCTCTCGATGCTGACGGTTCTAGGGCGCGGCAAGGACCGTAGGTGTCAAGACCGCTGTCGTCATTCTGCCACGGCGCCCCCAACCCCTTGCCCATCGGGGGTCTCAGCAAGCTCTCAGCCTGGTGGTCACCCGGCCTTGGCGGCGGCCTTGGCCGCCTTCTTGTGCTCGCGCACCTTCTGCAGCGACACCGGGTCGACCACATCGGCCACCGACCGGAAGCCGTCGAGGGCATAGTCCCCCGCTGCCTTCTCCCAGCCCGTCGGGCGTACGTCGAGCTGCTTGGCCACCAGCGCCGTGAAGATCTTCGCCTTCTGCGCGCCGAATCCGGGCAGGGCCTGGATCCGCTTCAACAGGTCCTTGCCGTCGGAGGCCTCGGTCCACAGGCGCGACGCGTCGCCGTCGTACTGGTC